>NZ_JAHRFC010000007.1:0-156275 GCF_020883015.1 Microcoleus sp. CAWBG640 | reverse complement strand
CTGCTTGAGGCGCTAGTAAACCAATCTTCAGTCTAATATCCCGTCCATCAAAGGATATTGACTTGTCTATCTCTACCATGTAGCACTGCTTCCTTATCTACCACATTCTTTCTCTGTCGGGATCGTAACATTAACCACAGGGCTTTGAGAGGAAGCGGGGAAAAGAGAGCAATAATTGTGGTTCGATCGAGGTTTTGCGCCGAAATCATGAGTAATTATACTCTCCCAGGATACGGGCTCTTCTGGGAGCGATGGGGCGATCGCCCGCCGCATCTCTGAAATAGGTGGTAGGATCTTCGTTTGGGCATGGGGCAAAGTCGGAGTCCGGGATTGGACACAGGAGATAGGGCCAAGGTGTTGCTGAGGAATGGAAACCCATAAATAACCAATAACCCTTAGACTACCCTTCGGCGAAGCAGAGTTCTTAAGCGCGAGCTAGCACCGCAAATAACAAATAACCCTTCGACTTCGCTGGCTGGCGACGCCAACAACCAATAACAAATAACCAATAACAAATAACCAATAACAAATAACCAATACTTAAATAATATGGCAATTTTACACGGTAGTTGGATAGTCGATTCGCAAGAAAGTTATTTATTTATTTGGGGGGAAACTTGGCGAAAAATTGGGGCGATCGATACCGAATCGGGGACGAATCTTAGCTTTCCCTTGGCCATGACTGAAGCTGAGTTGAAAACTTTCCTAACTTCTTTGCACCAGTCCGGTAAACTGAATTGGCTGTTACCGGAAACCTCACTTGGACTAAGCTCAGTTACCGCCGAAACTCCACAGGAAAAAGGCAAAAAAATTAGGCGATCGACAAAAAATCACAACCCAGAAGTGACAGCCGAAAACTTATCGATTCGCCGGGAAATTCGGGCGATCGCACTTCCTACCCAAATCTCCACATCTAACATCAATCTGGTGTTGCCACAGCACTCGGCAGCAACATTGACAGCAGAAGACAATGACAATCTTTACCTTTTTCCCTGGGAGATAGAGGGGTTTTGTCTCAATCCTCAAGCAGCTTTTATTTTATTGCAAGCAATACCGCTTAATAGCACAGCAATTGACTCTTTTGTGGGTTCAGATTTGCGTTTTTGGTCTTATATTGCTAGATGGAATTTAGATTTATTGGCGAGATGCAAGTTTTTACCTGCCTTAGAAATACAGTCTGACGGTTCGGCTATTGCTAAATGGCAACCTCTGTTAGATAGTTCTACAGATCAACTTCGTCTGGCTACTTTTAGCAAGCAAATGCCGACGGCTTGTCGAACATATCAAGGGAAGTCTACCCCCCCCTACCCCCCCCAAGGGGGGAAAGAAAGAGACGGGAAGTTAACCCCCCCCTACCCCCCCCAAGGGGGGAAAGAAAGAGACGGGAAGTCTACCCTCCCTAACTCTCCCCAAGGGGGGAAAGAAAGAGACGGGAAGTCTACCCTCCCTAACTCTCCCCAAGAGGGGAAAGAAAGAGACGGGAAGTCTACCCTCCCTAACTCTCCCCAAGGGGGGAAAGAAAGAGACGGGAAGTCTAACCTCCCCCAAGGGGGGAAAGAAAGAGAGGGGAAGTCTAACCTCCCCCAAGAGGGGAAAGAAAGAAGTCAATTGGCTTTAGCCGTGGATTTGCCGATGGATGCCCAGGAGTTGATTTTGGGATTTTTGAGCAGTGTTGTAGACAGTCAAGTGCGATCGGCTTGCGGCTCAACCTTAGAAATCAAAACAGTTTCTCCAACCCGCGAATGGCTGCAATCTTTGCAACAAGAATCTGGGATTGTGCAAGCAGAATCATCAGCCTTGGAAAACATGATCACAAAGCTGAGTGCTTGGACTGCGCCACTGCAAAATGCACTATCTCAACAACATCAATTTCACACTTGTTTTCAACTCATGCCGCCAGCGCCCGGTAAAGTTGAATGGAGTTTAAATTATTGTTTGCAAGCAGCAGATGAAAATGAATTTTTGGTAGATGCTAGAACTATTTGGAACAATTCAGTCGAGAGTTTGAATTATGCAGGTAGGACTATAGAATTGCCTCAAGAAACTTTGCTCAGCGGCTTGGGTTTAGCCTCAAAACTTTATCCCTTAATTGAACCGACTTTGCAAGCACAGCGACCTCAATTTTGTCCGTTAAAACCATTAGATGCTTACAATTTTATCAAGTCTGTAGCTTGGCGGTTTACTGATAGCGGATTAGGCGTAGTTTTGCCACCCAGTTTGACAAAGACAGATGGTTGGGCGAGTCGTTTAGGTTTGAGTATTCAAGCGGAAACAACCCCCCCCAACCCCCCCTTAGCAAGGGGGGGCGCTGGAGAAACTAACCCCCCCTTAGTAAGGGGGGGCAAGGGGGGGTTAGGATTGCAAAGTCTGTTAAGTTTTAAGTGGGAATTGACGATTGGGGGACAGCGCATTTCTAAGGCTGAATTTGACAGATTGGTAGGATTGAATTCCCCTTTGGTGGAAATTAACGGCGAGTGGGTGGAATTGCGCGCGCCGGATGTCAGGGCTGCTCAAACTTTTTTTGCTAGTCGCAAAGAGCAAATGACTCTTTCTTTGGAAGATGCTTTGCGTTTGGCGAATGGTGATTCTCAGACAATTGAGAAACTGCCGGTGGTGAATTTTGAAGCAACTGGTCAACTTCAGGAGTTGTTGAATACTTTAAATAATAATGAGGCCGTAAGTGCGATCGCGCCGGCTAGTTTTCGAGGAGAATTGCGGCCGTATCAAGCCCTAGGAGTTGGCTGGTTGGCCTTCTTAGAACGTTGGGGTTTAGGTGCTTGTCTCGCGGACGATATGGGAGCTGGTAAATGCGCGCTAGCGCAGAGCTTGCTTTTTGTCAATGGTTTTTTACAAGAAGCTGAAAAAATCTGGGAAGCTTATTCTAACAAAATAGACTTCGATGGTGAGGGATTTTGGTCTGAACCTACCGAGCAATTAATTGTAAATTCCATCCATCGGGAAACCGGCAAGATTGTACAAGCAAATGTTCGACGACTTTATCGCCAGCAAGTCCAAGAAAAGTTGCGAACAATCAAACTGCAAGACGGTAGCAATATCACCATTACCCGCCGTCATAAATTGTTAGGACGCGATGGCTGGACAAATGAGTTCAAAGTTGGAGATTATGTTTGTGTTCCTGCTAAATTGTATTGGGAAGGAAAGCCGGAAGATCCCGATTTAGTTAAGTTTATGGCTTGGCAGATTGCTGAGGGATACGAGCAGCGGAATCAAGCTGCGCTCAAAATAGCACAAAAAGATGCGACAGTTCTGGAAGAGTTACGTGTCACACTCCACCGAATCAGTACAAAGTATGGGATAAAAATCAATAATCCTGTGGTTCGTATTCGTTCTAAGCAGGCAGCATCAGACTTGATTGTATGCAGTCGTTCCTACCAAAGCTTTCTAGAAACCAAGGGCTATCAGTGGGGGAAATTGTCAGCCGAGAAAAGTTTTCCAAAATTCATCATGCAAGCCAATCTGGATAGCATACGGCTTTTTCTAAAAAACTACTTTGATGCTGAAGGTTCTGTAGATACGAAAGTGCGGAGGGTCGAAATTAGCACCGCTTCACCTTTAATTATCCAACAACTTTCTACACTACTGCGCCGTTTTGGAATTTGGCTGCGAATCTGCACAAAACAGAAACGCGCTACTAATGGTAGCAGAATTTTTCGCACTTATTATATCGGCAATTTCGGCGGTAACTCAGCGCGGATATTTTTGCAGGAAATCGGATTTGGCTATCCAGATAAACAGCAAAAATTAGAGAAAATTTGCGAAGTTACTGCCAATACAAATGTCGAAGGAATTCCGGTTTCGGATCTGGTTGCTGATGCAGTAGAAATGACAAAACTGACGCTGCGACATTTCGGGATGCACAATCCTGTTTATATTAACGGTTCCCAACAATTTTCTCGCATCAGTCTCGGAAAGGTAATCGCAGGTATGGAAAATGTCCTGGATGGTTCCGCAGAACAGGAATACCGTCAGCTCAAGCCTTCTAAATGGACGAATCAGACGTTAGATGCCTATGCAAATCTCAATGTACCGCAACTAGATACTGTTCGAGAAAATTTGCAACTCATTCTCGATCGCGAAGTATTTTATTGCCGAATAGAGGAAATTGAGGATTTTGATTACAGTGGCTGGGTTTATGACTTCGAGGTGAGCGAACATCACAATTTTGTTGCCAACAATATTTTGTGCCACAATACTGTTCAGCTAATTGGTTTTCTCCTGCATTTACAAGAAAACAATTCCTTGGAAGGGCCGACATTACTGGTGTGTCCGACATCGGTATTGGGTAATTGGGAACGGGAAGTCAAGAAATTTGGCCCGACACTAAAAGTGTTATTGCATCACGGAGAAAAACGTGCTAAAGGCAAAGCATTTGCTACGGCAATTAAGGGCAAACATTTAATTATTACCAGTTATTCTTTAGTGTTTCGTGATGCGAAGGAAATTCAAAGCACTAAGTGGCAAGGATTGGTTTTGGATGAAGCGCAAAATATTAAAAATTCGGAGTCTCAGCAGTCGAAAATAGTACGACAAATTGAAGCATCTTTTAAAATTGCGCTGACAGGAACTCCGGTGGAAAATAGACTGCAAGAATTGTGGTCGATTTTAGAGTTTCTGAATCCTGGATATTTGGGACCTCGCAATTTCTTTCAGCGCCGATTTGCGATTCCTATTGAGAAGTATGGCGATCGCGAATCTTTGCAGACTTTGCGATCGCTCGTTCGGCCTTTCATCCTCCGCCGCCTGAAAACTGACAAGTCAATTATCCAAGATTTGCCCGAAAAACAGGAAATGACTGTGTTTTGCGGACTGGCGACTGAACAGGCGACATTATATCAGCAAATAGTCGAAATGTCAATATCAGAATTGGAATCTGCCGAAGGCATTCAGCGCCGGGGGATGATTCTGGCTTTGTTGGTAAAACTCAAACAACTTTGCAATCATCCGGCGCTTTTGACAGCCAAACAAAACCCGAAAGCCTTGGAAATTAAGAGTCAGGAGTCGGGGAAATTGCAGCGGTTGCTGGAAATGTTAGAAGAAGTTGTTGCTGAGGGCGATCGCTCTTTAATTTTCACTCAATTTGCCGAATGGGGAAAACTGCTCAAACCACATCTAGAAAAGCATTTAGGTCGAGAAGTTCTGTTTTTGTATGGCGGAATTAAGCAGCAACAGCGGGAAGAAATGATCGATCGCTTCCAGCACGACCCCCAAGGTCCACCGATTATGATTTTATCCTTAAAAGCTGGCGGTACTGGTCTTAATTTGACCAGAGCAACTCATGTTTTCCACTATGACAGATGGTGGAACCCAGCAGTAGAAAATCAAGCGACTGACCGGGTATTTCGCATTGGTCAAACCCGGAATGTTCAAGTACATAAATTTGTGTGTACTGGCACATTAGAAGAAAAAATTCATGATATGATTGAAAGCAAGAAAGCCTTGGCTGAACAAGTAGTCAGTGCTGGAGAAAACTGGATTACCGAGTTAGATACAGACCAACTTCGGAATTTACTAATTCTCGATCGCAATGCTATCATCGAATCTAGTGATGAAGAATAAAGCTTTTTTCCTTATTCCGGTTCAGTCAGCGTAGTCGAAAGACCTTCTTCCCTCTTCCTGAATTTCCCCCCTTGGGGGGGTGATATCGTTTCCGGTTGTATTGGAATGATTTAACCGCAGAGAACACAGAGGACACAGAGTCCGAGAATAGAGATTTGAATAATTCAGATGCTACCGGATTTGATATGATATAAAATCCTCTCTTCATCGTCCTGTATTAAACTCTCTCTTCTCTTCCTTCGCGTACTTCGCGCCTTCGCGGTTAAATCACCTGACGATACAACCGGAATTGATATGACTTCTTCCTTCTTCCTTCTTCCTTCTTCCTTCTTCCCTCTTCCCTCGGCTTATGATTGACAGAGAATGGTGGACCCAACAATGGCTAGATTTAATCAATACCTACCGCTTCAAAAAGCGGTTAGAACGCGGCTGGCAATATGCGCGAGAAGGTAAAGTTCTCAGCATTAAATTTCCTAATCAAGAAGTAATTGCCCTCGTTCAAGGTACCGATCCCAAACCCTATCAAGTTTCTTTAGGACTCGATCCACTAACAGATGAAGATTGGGAATATGTGATTGAAAATATGTCACAAAGAGCTATTTTTTCAGCAAAATTATTAGCTGGAGAAATGCCACACAATATTGAAGATGTGTTCGCAGCGGCTGGGAAAACCCTATTTCCGTTAAGTTTGTCCGATATTCGATCGCGCTGTAGCTGTCCCGATCCCAAAAACCCTTGCAAACACATAAGTGCAGTGTACTACTTATTGGGCGATCGCTTCAGCGAAGACCCCTTCGTGCTGTTTCAAATGCGGGGTAGAACCAAAGAACAAATCCTGACAGCACTCCGCCAAAGACGAGGTACAGAAGCCAAAGACAATACACAACTAAATTCAGGGGAAAATTCCCCAACTGAAAATGCCAAATTACCTAAAGTCGATCGCTTTTGGGAATACAACCAACAACTAGAATCATCTCTAGTCGTGATTGTACCACCACCGAGTAGCGAAACAGTCTTAGATATTTTAGGGCCAATGCCCCTCGCCACTGACGGGAAAGGAACAGCCAGCAAATCATCCCCAGCCTCAGATGCACTCAAACAGCATTTTAGCAAAATTTACCAAGCAGTAAGCCAGCAAGCAGTTCTAGCAGCACTAAAACGCAGTGAAGGAGATTAACAGTTTTTCAATTACACAATAATAGACATCTCCCAAAAAGCGAGTCTTGAACAGGCAGGCGGTGTCCTGAGCGTAGTCGAAGGGTCGAATGGCAACTCTGGAAGCACCTCAAGATGCAATTGTCATAGATGCTTCACAGTCTCTAGAGGTAATTGTCCAATTCCTGATAAATAGTATAGGGACTGCGGGAGCGGGGAATCTTCTTCCTGGTAATGAAAATTGAGAGATTTAATAATTTTTGTACAAGTACAAGAAAGCTTCAACTTCAGCAGCGCTTGGTTGAGCAGAAATTGCACCAGGTTTCATTGCCGTCATGGCACCTACTGCACTGGCATAAGTAACCACTTTTTTGGTGACTTCTGCATCGGCTAAATTCAGAATTCCCACCTTGCACAACTGGCTGACAAAACCAGCCACAAATCCATCACCCGCACCAGTTGTATCCTCAACATCTACTTTGAAAGCGGGGATTTTTCCTTCATTCTCCGAGATACAATAGGAACAACCTTTATCTCCCCCAGTTACTAAAACTCCTTCTGGGGAATCGAGGCGGTAAGTAATAGCTCCAGCGTCGGTAGTTTCAAACAGCCATTCCGCTTCTTCTGCCGATAATTTCAGAAAATCAATTTTTGTGAATAGTTTTTTAATCAGTGATTTTGCTTCCTCTGGATTCTGCCAAAACACTGGTCGCCAATTGATGTCTAGTATAATTTTTACATCATACTTTTCTGCTAGTTCAATCGCTTTTTCTATCGCCTTTCGACTATCTGGATAAGCTAATTCTAAAGTACCTAATACTAGAAAATCCGCATTTTCAAACAGCACCTCTGGTATTTGGGCCGCGATGAGGTGAGTGTCGGCAAACTCCGCAGTGTTTGCATCGCCAAAACCGGCAAAAAATCGATCGCCCATTTCATTTCGCAATACATAAACTTGTCGTGTCGGTGCTGTCTGGTGACGCTGCACTCCAGTGGTGTCAACTCCTATTTCTTGCAATACCTGCACGAGGGAGTTACCCAGTTCATCCCCACCCACAGCACCAATAAATCCTGCGCTATGCCCCAATTTAACTAAAGCACAGGCAACATTCGCCGGGGCACCACCGGGATAGGGTGTCCAAGATTCTACCTCTTCTAGGGCAAGTCCCGATCGATCTGCGAGACAGTCAAATAAGATTTCACCCAAACACAGTACGCGAGGATAAGTCATAGGGATTTGAGATTTGAGACAAGGCCAGACTGGTCATTAAAAATCTCCCATAATTCCTGGGGAACAGGCATCCCTTCGACGAAGCGCTTGGGCTAGCGGAGCCTCGCCCGCGCAGCTTCATCGAAGCCTTCAAGGGCACGGCGGGACACTTGCCCGTTGTTGACCATCTTTTTGCCAGAAATCTATTACACAGGGATCGAGTGCCTGCACTGACACCTGGTGTTGGCACTCCGCTGGGAGGACGTGATGGTCGATAGACTGCAATTGCTAATCTCCGGGAACGATAGCATGAAAAGATTTAATTTTTCTATTCTTAGTTCATCCTCGATCCTTTAGAATTATAGATAGGTAAATATGCAGACATAGGAAAAATTTATGAGTGGGAGCGTTTCTCAGATCCCTGTCACCCTATCAGACAGAGAATTACAAGTGGTAGAATTGGTCGCGACAGGATTGACCAATGAGAAAATAGCGGAAAAGTTAGAGATTAGCAAGCGCACAGTTGACAACCATATTAGCAATATCTTGAATAAGACGCGGGCTGATAATCGAGTTGCACTGGTGCGCTGGGCTTTGCAGTGGGGAAAAGTATGTTTAGACAATATTAACTGCTGCCCTCTACCAGGACCGATCGATAAAGAAGTATCTTAAGTAGGGCTCAATGTTGGGAACAGACAAAGGAATGATGCAAACGGCACAAGAAAAACAATTACGGTATCAAATTCAATGCCCTGGATTACCACTGGCGGTGTATCGCGAAGTGGCGGCTCATTTGCGTCAAGTTGAAGGGGTGGAAACCGGTTTAATTCCACAGCAGTCGCAGCAGTTTGATTACAACGACAGCCAAGTTGGGGCTTTGTGGATTCAGTATCCTGAAGGGTTCGATTTTGCCGATCGCGAACGGGTCGATCGCATTTTGGCTTATTATGGCGATCGCTACGGAGTTTGGGAATCATTAGTTATTAGTAATTGGTAATTGGGAATTGGGCATGGGGCATGGCGCATTGGGCATTGGTAATTGGGAATTGGGAATTGGAACTAACAACTAACTACTGACTACTGACTACTGACAACTTACTACTGACAACTTACTACTGACTACTGACAACTTACTAACAAAATGAGTGCAATTAAAACTTTACGGGGAACGCGGGATATTTTGCCAGATGAAATTCGATATTGGCAAAATGTCGAAGAAATCGCTAGAACAATTTTGAAAAAAGCGGCTTATCGAGAAATTCGCACGCCTATTTTTGAACAAACATCTTTATTTGAACGCGGTATCGGCGAAGCAACCGATGTTGTGGGCAAAGAAATGTACACTTTTAAAGATAAAAGCGATCGATCGACTACTTTGCGGCCAGAAGGTACAGCCGGAGTAGTTCGAGCTTTTATTCAAAATAGTTTGTATGCTCAAGGAGACGTCCAGCGCCTGTGGTATGCTGGGCCAATGTTTCGCTACGAAAACCCCCAAGATGGCAGACAGCGACAGTTCAATCAAATTGGTGTGGAAGTCTTGGGTAGTGCGAATCCCCGTGCAGATGTGGAGGTAATTGCGATCGCCTGCGATATCCTTCAAACTCTCGGTTTAAAAAATTTGCGCCTCGATATTAACTCTGTCGGAAACAAGGAAGATAGACAAAATTATCGGCAAGCCTTAATCGATTATTTTACACCATACAAATCCGAATTAGATGCGGATTCCCAAGACCGTTTAACTCGCAATCCGCTGCGGATTTTGGATAGTAAAAATGAGCGGACCCAGGAAATTGTCAAAGGCGCGCCGAGTATTTTGGACTATTTGGGCGATGAATCGCGATCGCACTTCGAGCAAGTGCAGCAAATGCTGACAAATTTAGGAATTAGCTATCAATTAAATCCCCGATTAGTTCGTGGTTTAGATTACTATACCTATACTGCCTTTGAAATTATTTCCGACGATTTAGGCGCGCAAGCCACAGTTTGTGGAGGTGGCAGATACGATGGTTTAGTAAAGGAATTGGGCGGACCAGATACGGCGGCAGTCGGTTGGGCAATGGGTATGGAAAGGTTGATTATCCTGCTGCAAAAATTGCAACCATTACCCAAACCAAAGTTAGATTTTTATTTGGTATCCAGGGGTGAAAAAGCCGAACAACAATCGGTATTATTAGCTCAAAAACTGCGGAGTGCTGGATTTAGCGTCGAAATCGATTTGAGCGGTAGTGCTTTTGGAAAACAGTTTAAAAGAGCCGATCGCAGTGGTGCTGTTGGGTGCTTAGTTTTGGGAGATGCGGAAGCGGAAAACGAGACGGTACAATTGAAGTGGTTGGCGAGTGGAGAACAAAGTGCGATCGGGCAATCAGAACTGCTAGCAATGACAGACGAACTACAGCAGAAGATTCAAAACCCTTAGAAAGATGGGTTGTTGCCAAGTCTCGATCCCCCTAAATCCCCCTTAATAAGGGGGACTTTGATGGCACTCTTGTCCCCCCTTTATTAAGGGGGGCTAGGGGGGATCTAGACTTCGATACCAACAAAAGAAACTGTCGGTTTCCTCGTTACCAGGCTCTGCCCGGTAACGCAGATCCAGAGGCTCTGCCTCGCGATTAACGCGATTAACATTAATCCGAAAAACCAAGAGATATAATTTAACCATTAAAACATTTAACCTCTGATAAACTATGTCCTTAGCAACAAAAAAAAGCGAAAAAAAACTCACAATCACCTGGCCGCTACTACCAGAAGATTTCCAACTACCAGACGAACCAGTGGAAGACGAAAGCCAACCATTGTTAGCAGCAGCTTTACGCCAGCCACTAACAGCATTTCCTGAATTAATGCAGGATGCCTTAATAGTTTCCAACTTTGCCCTTTGTGCCGGCATAAGTTTCCCAGCATCAACCAGCGGCGAACAGCGGATTATCTGTAAAGCACCAGATTGGATGTACGTGAAACCCGTCAATCCCAAAAATGTCTCGCAAGTACGCCGCAGTTACACCCCACACACAGAAGGGACAATTCCCCAAATTGTGATGGAATTTCTCTCAGAAACCTACGGAGAAGAATACTCTGTTGAGTTTACCTCGCGGGTGGGAAAGTGGTTTTTTTACGAGCAAGTAATCAAAGTCCCCACCTACGTGATTTTTCGGGCAACTACCGCTCATTTAGAAGTTTATGCTTTAGAATCAGAGCGTTACAACTTGCAAAAACCCGATGAAAATGGACGTTATTGGATACCAGGATTAGACTTATTTTTAGGAATGTGGGAAGGAACCCACGAAGCGAGAACAGGCTGTTGGCTGAGATGGTGGAATCCGGCAGGTGAGTTATTGTTGTGGTCGGAGGAAAGAGTAGAAGAAGAACGCCAGCGAACTGAAGAAGAACGTCAACGGGGCGATCGCGAAAAACTCCGCGCTGAAAGATTGGCCGAAAAACTGCGTCAAGCCGGGATCGAGTTAGATGATGAAGAGTGAAATTATCAAAATATAGTCGAATTCGACTATATTTTGGTATAATTACTATCTTGTGGTGCTGGCATCCAGCCAGCCATTGTCCTATTACGAACTAATATGTTAATCGAACGTCTCAAGCCCATCGCCTGGAAAAAAAAACCCCAACTGATTTCATTGTTTTCAGGTTGTGGCGGCATGGACTTGCCATTCCACCAAGCCGGATTTGAGGTAGTTTGGGCGATCGACTCTAACAAATACGCCTGCAAAACATTCAGCAGAAATATCGCCGATGTCATCGTCAATGACAGCATAGAAAATATAGACATTACCCAAGTTCCAGATGCAGACATATGTATAGGAGGATTTCCTTGTCAAGACTTTTCCATGATTTGGAAACGTCCAGGACTGGAAGGAACCAGAGGCAATTTATACACATACTTTCTAGATTTTGTCAATAAAAAAAAACCCAAAGCTTTTGTAGCAGAAAATGTCAAAGGCTTATTAAGCGCCAATAATTATCAAGCAATCAAACAAATAATTTCCGACTTTGAAAGTATCGCTCCCGGCTACTTAGTCAAACCCAAACTCTACAACTTTGCCGATTACGGAGTCCCCCAATTTCGCCAAAGAGTATTATTAGTTGGCATTCGGATGGATACAGGATTTAACTTTGTACATCCTCAGCCAAAATACGGTGAAAATCGCAATTATCCTTATCGAACTGCCGGCCAAGCACTCAAAAATGTCGAAAAAGTCAAATATAATCAAGAACATCAGAAAATTCAACCACGAACCATTGAAATTTTGAGTCGCATCAAACCGGGAGGGAATTTTACTGATATTCCCAAAGATAGTCCCTACTATGTAAAAGGCATGATCAGTCACGTTTATCGGCGAATTCATCCAGATAAACCCTGTGCTACAATTATTGCTGGTGGTGGTGGCGGTACTTGGGGATATCATTATCCCGAACCCCGTTCATTGACAAATAGGGAAAGAGCAAGGTTACAAAGTTTTCCCGATAATTTTGTTTTTGAAGGTTCTATTACAGAAGTAAGAAGACAAATTGGCAATGCAGTTCCGCCCGATGGAATAGTTGAAGTTGTTGAATCACTGATTCCCTTATTTCAAGAGGATTATCAGAAAATAGATTTATACAATTTAAATAAAAAATTGCAATTAATGTCAATTAAAGAACGATTAGAACACGCAGAAGCAGAGGCTTCTGAACAGCAATTACAATTGACGGTTAATGTTTAGTCAAGTGAGGTAATTGAATGTCGATACCTAGCATAACTCCAGAAACTCCCTATGTGGACATATCATTATCAAGAGTTGATAAACAGCAGCAATCAAATCTCAATATTTTTTTTGGCAAAGGGCGGGAGAATAAATCTACTGGTAAATTTATCCCAAGAGATTGGTACGAAGTTGAACTTATTGTGGATTCAAAAACAATAAGCGATCCTATCTACCCAAAAGGTGATTTTATCGCTCACACAGATGATGGTTTAACATTTGACTGTCAAACTCAAGGAGCAAATTATAAAAACTTTAGATCCAAGAATGACTTAAAAATTCTCGGCCGCTGGATAAAAGGTAAGTTAGAACAAAGTGGTGCTCTGAAACAATTTGAACCCGTTACTAGCGAGACATTGCAGAAGTACGGTAGAGACTATATCCGTCTGTATAAATTATCGGATTATGACTACTACTTAGAATTTGATGTGTCTATGCAGCACAAAATGCTGAAAGAACTTCACATCAAATGGGTTGGCTCAGCCCCACAATTCGATGTGGAGTTTGGTGAACGAATTAATTTATTTACCGGAGATAACGGTTTGGGAAAAACCTTTTTGTTGGATGTTGCGTGGTGGGTACTAACCGGAAATTGGTCTGAACATCCTGCTTTTCCCCAACAAGTAGAAGGAGAGACACCAGAAATTATATCTCTTTTGAGCAATCAAAAAGACTGTGAGGAGTACAGAAGTCTATTTAGTTATTCCGATCAGAAATGGCTCAATCTGCGAAGGTCTCCCAGTTTGAAAAGCTTGATTATTTATATCCGTGTTGATGGATTTTCAGTTTTCGATTCTACTCGCCAGCCCTCAAGTTCTTATCATTTTACTAGCGATAGCCTCTGGAATGGATTAAGAGTAGGTGATAAAGTCCTATGTAATGGTTTAATTCACGATTGGGTGAATTGGCAACTTCAACCCGATAGATCCCAATTTGAACTTTTATCCCACGTAATTCAGCAACTTGCTCCCCATGCAGATGAATGGATGGAACCGGGAGAGCCAATGCGAGTTTCTGTTGAGGATGTTCGTAATATTCCTACACTTAATTTACCTTACGGTAATGTCCCTGTCATCTACGCATCAGCAGGAATAAAACGTATTTTAGGATTAGCTTACTTGCTGGTGTGGGCTTGGTACGAACACACGCTAGCATCTAAGCTGCGACAGCAAGAACCTGTGGATCAGATGATTTTGCTGATGGATGAGGTTGAAGCTCACTTACATCCTCAGTGGCAACGATCTATTCTGCCCGCCATCTTAGAAGTCGCTATAAATATCAAAAAAAAGATAAAAATTCAAGTAATAGCGACTACTCATTCTCCTCTGGTACTTGCCTCTATTGAGCCTCAATTTGATGAGCAACAAGATAAGTTATTTTTGTTTGAGTTACAGGGTAAAGATGTAACTCTTAATCAAATTCCTTGGACAAAACATGGGGATGCTGTTGGTTGGCTAACTTCCGATATTTTTGGGTTGAAACAGGCTCGTTCCCGCGAAGCAGAAATAGCGATTGATGCTGCGTATACCTTCATGCGAGGAGAAAGCCTGGACACTTTTCCTGAATACCTAAGAACTAAAGAGCAAATTCATCAGGAACTCCTGCGAGTTTTACCAGAACACGATCGCTTCTGGCCGCGATGGATTATCAGCACCGAGGTAGAGTAAAGATGATGCAATTTACTCCGCCACCGGAACCAGCAGATTTTGAGCAACAGGTGCGAAAAGCAGGCAATAATTGGTTAGTTAACAATCCTGGGAAAGAACCAAAAGATTTTTGGTCTACCTTAAAACCCGCATTAGCTAAAGGGTTCCAAAATCTTTGTGGCTATTCAGTTATGTACATACCGAGTCGGATGGGAACTGTCGATCATTATTTGAGTAAAAGTAAAGCAGAAAACCGCCATTTGATTTATGAATGGCAAAACTATCGCTATGCTTTGCAACGGGTAAATAGCTGCAAAGGAACTTACGATCAACAAATTCTCGACCCTTTTGAAGTTGAAGATAATTGGTTTGAAATTATTCTCCCTTCTTGTCAGTTAGTTTTGACTGATTTGGTGCCTTCCCACAAGCGCCAACTAGCTGAATTTACACTCAAAAAGTTACAACTTCAGAATAGTGAATGGGTAATAGAACAACGTCAGGAGTGGTATCGGATGTATCTAGATGGAGAACTGAATCTAGAAGGGTTAGAAAAGAAAGCACCTTTAATCGCTCGTGCGGTTAAAAATAGCTTAATTAGTTAAGTATAGTTTTACCATTCAAGAGCCAGGTCAATTTCTTGAACTAATTCTAAAGGAAAAAATGGTTTATAAATAGTCTTTATTACACCAAGCTTAGGAAATAGATAGCTTTCTGGTAAGTGGGTTTTTGCGGTTAATAGCACCACAGGAATGAATACGGTTATTGGATTGGATCGCAGGTATTCTAAAAAAGTCAAACCATCCATTTGAGGCATTATCATATCTAAAACGATCGCATCGGGAAGTTCCGTACTGGCTTGATGCAAAGCATCCTCCCCTGATGAGGCAGTTAAAACTTCCCAACCTCCGAATTTTTGCAAGCAGAATGCCACAACTTCCCGGATAGACTCGTCATCATCTACAACTAAAATGCGTTTGGTAGTTGGATTGATAGTTTCCGAGTGATTGTTCTGGATAACTTGATTTGAACAGAGCATATTGATCATAGGTTTCCTCACTTTGAGTGTCAGATGGTCAACTCGATCGCCGACAGTTTCAGATTAGACGAAGAAAATGGAGAAAATATGAATTAATGCCCTGATTATGTCAAGAGATATGAAGTAATCTGAGTTTGGTGAACCTTGAGTGAGGTCGATCGCCCTTTGAACCCAAATTTTCATTCCTAAAACCTTTTTCCTTCAGCTATACTATCAGGCACACCTACCGCAGAAATCCCGGCGATCGCCCTTAAATTCTGACACCGAATCAAAGCATTAAAATCCAACCCAGAACCTTCTATTTGAGCTACAGCCTCGATCGCCGATAGTAAATGTCTGGCGGCCTCTTCTTCGCTGTAACCGCGCCGGAGAGCTACTTTAATCGCCGCTTCGTCAGCCTCTAACTCTACTTGGGAACTCCGGTTGTCCCGCCAAATTCGAGTTACAGCAAGTCCCGTCAAACCGCCGGCGATCGCAGTGCCGATCGCATCTCCCTGCAATAATTCTACCACTGTTCCGACAACTCCCGCCAGAGCTGCCCCTTGATAAATATCGACTTTAAACCACTGAACATTTCCCAGAAAACTGACATTGCGTAATATTAGTAAATCTCGCTGCGGCTTAGACAGCAACTTCCACAGATCAAAATTAATATAAATTGGTCGATTGCGATTCCAAGGTAAAGGAAATTGACAGTCTATTACCTTTGATTGCTGTGGCTTATTAATGATTTTACACATCATGCGGCCGGAGGCTGGCATCACATCTAACAGGCGGCGAATTTCTGGTTCGGGATTCATAATAGAAGGAAGAAGGAAGAAGGAAGAAGGAAGAAGGAAGAAGTCACCCCCCCTAGGGGGGAAAGTCAGGAATCAGGAAGAAAGAGATGGGGGAGAGGGGCTTGATATCAATTCCTCTGTTCATCGGAATTATTAATTTCTCTCTGTGTTCTCTGTGTTCTCTGTGGTTAAATCATTCCGATGCAACGGTTACTATATTAAGGGTTTTTCTTGGAGTCGGGAGAGGGAGATTTTTGAGCTTTGGGAGTTGCTTTTTCACTCTTGGGCGAAGGCTTTGGGTTGGCAATTTTTGGGGCAACTGAGGGCTTGGAAGTTGCCGCTGGTTTGTCAGAAGCAGGGGCTGTTAATGGTGCAGCAGTAGGTGTTTTAGTACCTAAAATGCTGGCATCTCCTGTGTCAAATAAGCCAGCGATACAAGCAATCATCATGGTGGCTAAAGTTCCGACAAATAATGCTTTCCAACCAAGTTCGGAAATGTCTTTGCGCCTGGAGGGAATTAGGGCGATTGTGCCACCGACAAATATGCCGACAGAGGCGAGGTGGGCGAAGCCGGAAAGGGCGTAACTGACAATCAATACTGTGCGATCGCTCACCAGTCCTTTCCCAGCCACTTCTGCTAAAGTTTGATAAGGTGGAATTGCTGTTTCCAAAAGTCGGCGGCCGATAATTATAGATGCTTGCCAAGAATCCTCAAGGGGAACTCCGGTTAACAGCGTCAGGGGATAAAATAAGAATCCCATGATGTTGGCCAAGGTTACTATTTTAAAAAAGCCACCAATCGGGTTTGGCAAGATAGCCAGCCAGCCAAAGAATTGATTGACTAAGGAAACTAAACCTAAGATTAATATTAAAACAGCGGCGATCGCCACTGCCATCTTTACCCCATCCAAGGCACCGATGATGGCCGCATCCAAAGGGCTAACTCGTTCGATTGGTTCTCCGCCAACGGTTTCTTGTTGGGGAATTGCGCCGTCTAAGTCATCAATTTCTTCTCCCACAAATTCTCGACCTTTAGGTTTTGAGTTTTCCTGGGGAATACCACCCATTGTCAGGGGTACTTCGGTTTCCGGGACTAATATTTTGGAGAGGACAAAACAAGCTGGAATGGCAATAATTGAAGCTGAAACTAAATGCCCTAAAATATTTGGAAAAACTGGCTTGAGGAAACTGACGTAAATTGCTAATGTTGACGAAGCAGCAGTCCCAAAACAGCAAGATAGGATGGCACAAAGTTCCGATCGAGTCATTTTCGGCAAGTAAGGCTTGACCACAATTGCTGCTTCAATGCCTACGAAAATATTGGCAGCACCGCTGAGTGCTTCTGCGCCACTCAAACGCATTGTCATATAAAAAATTTTGGCGAAAACTTCGGTTATAATTTGAATAACACCGATGTTATAAAGCAAAGCCATCAGACCTGAAAAAAATACCACTGTTGGCAAAGCTCGAAAGGCAAAAATATATCCTAAATTAACTGGAGGTTCTTGGCCTGGTATGGGTACAATGTTTTTGCCGAATACAAATCTCGCCCCCGCATCAGCAGCGGTAAATACGCCATCAAGTAAGCTAGTAAACCACTCTAGGGCGATACGAGTTGGGGGAAATAGGAACACTAAAAACCCCAAGAGTAATTGCAGCCCAATACCCCAGATGATTACCCGCCACGGTATATACTGAGGTTTGCGGTTTTCGGAAAAAATCCAGGCGATCGCGCATAAGCCAAAAATGCCCAGAAACGAGATAAAGTTGTAAATAGACATGACCCTAGTCCTTGAAATATCTGAGAATATCGGCTGATGCCTTATATCAAATCAGTTATACTCTTCATTTGAGGGCAAATGTCAAAAAAATTAACTGTACGAGTTCTGCGGAGCTTTCGCAACCCTTGATTTGCCTTAATTACCAGCAGTTTAATCTAAACTCGAACACATGGAAGCTTTTGCTCCAATTCCTCCCGAATGGACTGCGGCAGCAGTTCACGCTCATCAATTCTGCTGTCCTAAATGCGGTGCTAGCTGCACGGAGGCGCAGGAGGTATGGATTAATCGTCGATCGCCAGTATACACCGAATTCAACCGTCGCAAGTGGCAGGAATTTTATCGCTGTCAGTGCGATGGTGTGTGGTGGGCTTGGAGTAACGACCGGCCTCCTTCGGAGCTTGTGCGTCGCGATGAGAGCACCACTGACGACTCAGATGATTTCTGAAAGTTCAAGTAATAGTAGTTTTCTGTAGGTGGAAATCAAGTACACAGGAGTAGGGACTTAGGCTTTATCTAAGTCCCTACCGGAAATCTGTAGTTTACTCAACAGACAAATGGTATCTTGATGAATATATATTAATTAATAAAGTACATCAAGCAGTCCTTGGACTACGCCGGCCATCACTCTTTCGATGAGAATTAATTGATGTTCGTCGATGGATTCATCTAAAAGCATGGACTTAATCTGCTGTCTGTGAGCACGAGTCAGTTCCCCATCCGCAAATATTTGAGCGACTATTTCTTCTGTTAAAAATGGGGAATCTTGAGTTTGTGTGGTTGACATGGTTGGTCTCTCAAATAATAAATAGTCGGTTTTTAAATTCATCACAAAATCCAGATTATTAGGTGGTTTTGGGGAATCGCTCAAAGTTTTTTATAATTCTATGACTTAGGGGGCATTTTGTCAAGACACTAACTTTATAGAATGGGGAATGGGGAATAGGGGAATAGTTAAATTGGAATTTGAGTTTTATGCGGAGGGTGGATATAAATTTGGTAAGGGCGAAGCATGACCGCAGACAATTTATTAGCAATCGCCAGAGATTTACTGCGGTCATGCTTCGCCCCTAGGAATATATTTGCAAAAATGAGATGCACCCTAGGCTGACCGAACTGTTCAATTTCACATCTAAAATTCCCAATTTAAAATTTCAAATCGAATGACTTATATTCGCTCTGCTATAATTCTGAGTTTAGCGATTTCACTGCTACCCCTAGCAGTGAAATCGCAACCTGTGGTGCCAGCACCTGACGGCACTAATACGGTGGTGAATGCCGAGCAAAATCGCTGGAATATTAGCGGTGGCAAACTATCAGGAAACGGCACAAATCTGTTTCACAGTTTCAGCCAATTTAATTTAAGCGAAGGTCAAATTGCCAATTTTCTCACCAATCCCAAGATTCAAAATATTTTAGGTAGAATCACTGGTGGCGATGTTTCTTTGATTAATGGTCTCATCTCCGTGAGCGGTGGCAATTCAAATTTATTCCTGATGAATCCCGCAGGTATTATCTTCGGTCAAAATGCTAGATTAAACGTGCCGGGGTCTTTTTTGGCAACCACGGCTACAGGGATTGGTTTTGGCGAGAGTTGGTTTAATAGCACGGGCATCAATGATTACCAATCCTTGGTGGGAAATCCGACTCAATTTAATTTTAATAATTCACAAATTGGTGCCATTGTCAATGCTGGAAACCTGGTAGTTGGCAACGGACAAAGTTTAACTTTGCTCGGAGGCACGGTGATTAATACAGGACAATTATCGGCTCCTGGTGGTCAAATTACTGTGGCGGCTGTGCCGGGAAGCAATGCTGTTCAGATTAGTCAAGCGGGCAATTTATTAAGTTTAGAAATTACTCCGGCTTTGCAGTCAGAAAACAACCCGATCGCCCCGGTAGCTTTGCCACAGTTGCTGACAGGGCCAGGTGTTATGTCAGCCACAGGTTTAACGACTAATGCAGAAGGTCAATTGGTGCTCACAGGTGGCACAACAGTGGGGGTAAATGGCGCAAGTACGATCGTCTCCGGTTCAGTCAATGTGTTTGCGCCTGCAGGCACCAGAGGCGGCAGTGTCAATATTTTAGGGGAAAAAGTAGGCTTGTTCGGTGCGACTATCAATGCTTCCGGCATCGAGGGTGGAGGTGTGGTGCGTGTGGGAGGTGGCGTCCTGGGGCAAGCACCCATACCCAATGCCTTGGTAACTTACGTTAGTCCCGACTCTAGCCTCGCACTAAACGCGATCGACCGTGGCAATGGTGGCCTAGCGGTAATTTGGGCCGACAACATCACTCGCTTCTTTGGCAATATTACTGCCCGTGGCGGTAGTGTCGGCGGTAACGGTGGAGAAGTGGAAGTTTCCGGCAAAAGTTCTTTGATTTTCCAAGGACAGGTCGATACCCGCGCGCCTAACGGTGCGATCGGCACCATTAGGCTCGATCCGGCAAATATTACCATCGTCAACGGTAAGGGCGAAACCAGCGCGCCATCGATGGGCGGGGAACTCGACACCGCCACAGAATCGAGTTCAACCACCATCTCCGAAGTGCAGCTAGAACAGATGAGTGCCGGCAGCAATGTGGTTCTAGAGGCAACCAACAATATCATCCTCCAAGACTTGGCGGACAACAGACTGGGACTCCAAGCAAGAACGGGAGACAGCGTGACATTTAATGCAGGTGGAGTGTTTTTTGTCAATGACCCCAAGGATTCGATCGAGACTCAAGGCGGTAACATCAATATTTTTGCTAGCAGCATCTCTGTGGGTGGACTCAATGCTAAGGGCGGCAATATCGCTCTCACCGCTAGCGGCATTGATTTGAGAGGCGATCGCGGTTCCGTCAGCAGTGCGGGGGGGACAATTCGCTTGCAACCCGATGACGATCGAGCAATTCGGATCGGCGGTACGGGTGATATTTTGGGCATTTTGGACTTGACGGCAGGGGATATCGGTGCTTTGGCGGGGGATTTTCGCTCGATCGCCATCGGGCGGGAAAACACCAGTTCGATCGCCATCGTCGGGCCCACCACCATCCCCAGCCCCCTCACCCTTCAAGGAATATCCATCGATATTCAAAACCCCTTGACAGCCACCGGTGGCGCTTCTGTGACTTTCGAGGCGGCTCAAACGGCGATCGGCGCTAACATCGCTACATCCAGCGGTGACATCACTTTCAACAGTCCCGTCACCCTCAGTCGCAACGCCACCATTACCACCACTGCTGGTAATATCACTTTTGCCAATAGTCTCGACAGTGCGATGGATACAGCCCCTAATTTGGCCTTGCTAGCTGGTGGCAACGTTACTTTTGGCAGCGTGATCGGGCAAACTCAAAGCTTGGGCCTTCTCAGGGCTGATGCTGCTGCGGTGACGGGGAATGGGACAATTACCACGGGCAATTTCCAGGTCAACGCGCGCAATTCTGCTACCCTGCGGGGGAGTACGACAGCTACTTCTGGAGCTGATATCAATGCGGAAAATGTCCTCCTAGAGGGTAATTTGAGGACGGATGGTGGTGCGGTGAACTTGCAAGCAACTCGTGAGGTTCGGACTGCTAATATTCTGTCTAACGGCGGGAATATTCGGGTTAAGGGAAATAGTTTGACGGTGGGTGCGATCGATTCAGGGGTGTCTGGGGGCACTGGTGGGGCGATCGTCCTTAAAAGCAATGCGGGTGCTTTAACGGCGGGTGCTTTGAATGCTTCAGGGGCGATCGGCGGCAATATTTCTCTCACCTCGACAGCGGCTATTTCTGCTTTTGATGTCAGCGCCGCCGGCAGTGTGGGAAGTGGCGGCAATGTGTCTCTAAATGCGATCGGTAATATTCAATTGGGTTTTGTCAACGCTCAAAGCGGTAACGTAGGGAGTGGTGGCAATGTTGATATCACTACCAAGGGTTTGTTTCGATCGAACAATGTGTTTAATGATATTTCAGGCAATATTTCCAGTATTTCTACTGCCGGAGGTGGGAATCGCGGGGCGATCGTGATTCGACATTCCGGTGGTAGCGATCGACCTTTTGTGATTGGTAGCGATGGGGAAAATGGTACGCGGGGAAGCATTAATGCTGGGGCGGAAAATGCAATTTTGCCTACTCTTTCTTTTTTGGAAACTTACACTCAGGGAAGTTTTTTAAATCAGATTTCCCTCATCACCAACGGTGCGTCACCGACTCCTATACCCATTCCCCAACCAATCCCCGTTCCAGTTGAACCAATTCCCGAAATAATTACCCAACCTGTGACTGTCGTAAATCCAGCCCCTATAAATCCGATTACTAATCCATCTATTCCTCCATCTTTACAAGTAGAATTGCGGCCGTCCACGGTTAAAAATTCTCCCGTGAGTTCCACCTATTCCACTTCTTCTAACCGCTCAAATTCTGCCGGGGCTGGAGTTTTAGCCTTTGAGCGAACATTTACGCGGGAATATGAAAAATATTTGGATTTATCTCCGAGAAAGCCGATTACTAATATGTCGGTGATTTACGAAATTCTTCGTAAAAATGAGGCGATTACAGGGGTGAAATCGGCAATTATTTATATGAATTGGGTCAGTAGTGATGACGCCAAAGCTACCAAAGAAAATGGTGGTGTTTTAGTAGCTAGTCAGGATTTATCTAATTTATTACCTGTCACAGAAAAGCGGACACCAAAAACAGATGAAACCGATGGTGACTCCGATCGCTTTTTAGGAGAACAGTTGGGGGAGAGGTTGAACCCAAAAACCAAAGCAGTTGCCGATCTTCCTAAAGGAGAGATTTTGGAGTTAGTGTTAGTAACAGCTAATGCTCAACCCCAGCGGTTTTTAATCCCCAAAGCGACTAGGTGGCAGGTATTGCAATTGGCGGACGCATTTCAAACGGAAATTACTAATCCTCGACGCAGAAATAGTGTTAGTTATTTGGATACTGCTCAAAAACTTTATAACTGGTTAATCGCGCCCTTAGCCTCAGAAATCACAGGTTTAAAGATTGATAATTTGATGATAATTCCCGCTGCTGGGTTGCGAAGTGTTCCCTTTGCAGCCTTGCACGATGGTAAACAATTCTTAGTTGAACAATACAGCCTGAGCGTGATACCGAGTTTGAGTTTGACTGATATTGGTTATGATAATATTGCTGATGATGAAATTTTGGCCATGGGGGCTTCGGTGTTTGAAGATAAAGCCCCATTACCTGCGGTGCCTGTGGAGTTGGAGTCCATCGTGCCACCCGATCGAGGACAATCTTTTTTGAATCAAGATTTTACTCTACGTAATTTGCAATCTCAGCGACAAAATCGACCTTTTGGGATAATTCACTTAGCAACTCACAGCGAATTTTTGCCGGGGGAACCAAAAAATTCTTATATTCAGTTATGGGATGCTAAGTTGCGCATCAATCAAATGCGACAGTTGCGGTGGAATGAACCGGCGGTAAATTTGTTAGTTTTGAGCGCCTGTAGTACGGCTTTGGGCGATGAAGAGGCGGAGTTGGGGTTTGCGGGTTTGGCGGTGGCTAGTGGTGCTAAATCGGCGTTGGCGAGTTTGTGGGAAGTCAGCGATGATGGGACTTTGGGGCTGATGACGGAGTTTTATCGACAGTTGCGGCTACCCAGAAGTGGGGGTAATTTGATTACGAAAGCTGATGCTTTGCGACGGGCGCAATTGGAGATGTTGCGGGGGCGGGTGCGGATTCAAGATGGGATGTTGCGGGCGATCGCCCATAATGAAGCGATCGCTTTGCCGCCCGACATTGCTATGCGGGGCGATCGACTGCTTTCTCATCCTTATTTTTGGGCTGCTTTTACTCTGATTGGCAACCCTTGGTAATAGAGGGGATTTGATAAGATTAACATCTGCTATCTCAATCCTTGCAGGAGTCGTAAATATTTTTACCCCACCCCAACCCTCCCCTTAGTAAGGTCCGGGAGTAAGAAATTCACCAATGATTTAGGATTGCTATATATCAATCCTTGCAGGAGTCGTAAATAATTTTACCCCACCCCAACCCGCACTTTACTAAGGTCCGGGAGTAAGAAATTCACCAATGATTTTAGGATTGCTATATATCAAGTCGGAGCTCGCAGTCGCAGTATTCTGAGTAGAGTATTGAATTGGTCCGGTAAAGGTGCGATCGCCTCAATTAATTCTCCTGAGATGGGATGCTGCAATTGCAGCCGCCATGCGTGGAGGGCTTGTCCGGTTAAATTCACCCCTATAGAACGGTTAGAACTGTACATCGGATCGCCGATAATCGGATGTTTGATCTCGGCTGTATGGACGCGAATTTGATGGGTGCGACCTGTTTCTAATTGATAGTGAATTAGACTATAGTTACCAATTCTTTCTTTGATTTGCCAGTGAGTAATTGCGGGGCGACCACCTTTTTCTACGGGTACTACACCCATTTTTTTGCGGTCTGTGGGATGCCGACCGATTGGTAAGTCGATCGTACCTGTTTCGGCGTTAGGAATGCCATAAACTATGCCTAGATATTCGCGGCGGGCGGTTTTGGTTTTGAGTTGGGCTTGCAGGTGTTGGTGGGCGATGTCAGTTTTGGCGATCGCGATCGCCCCTGTGGTATCTTTGTCCAATCTGTGCACAATTCCAGGCCTTTGAACTCCACCGATTGCTGCTAGGGGACAGTGGGCTAGTAGGGCATTTACTAAGGTGCCATCTGGATGTCCGGCGGCGGGATGGACGACTAATCCGGCTGGTTTGTTGATGATAATTAAGCTGTCGTCTTCGTAGAGAATATCGAGGGGAATTGATTCGGCTTGTAAGGATGTGGGCTGGGTATCCGGTAAAGTGAGGTGAATGCGATCGCCTGTTTTTACTGATATTTTTTTCGATGTGCAAGTTTCGTCATTGACTTTGACGTTCCCTTGTGATATGAGGCTTTGGATGCGCGATCGGGATAAATCTGGAATCTGGTTTGCCAGCCAAATATCTAATCGCGGATTAACATTATTTGGATTAAATTCCCCTGTATTTTCAACTATGTATATTTGTTTGGTATCTATTTCTATCATTTAGTTTCTTTGGTTATGATTGGTAAGTTATTGTATAATTATAACTTAATATATTGTGATTGAGAAGGTTTTAGCTAGATATTTCAAGAGTCCAGATGTTGAAGCGGAGTGGTAATGAAGGGGGTTATTATGTCCTATAATAGAAACATATTTATCGGAGATTACCATGCAAGCATACAAACTTAGAGGTAAAATCGATGCAACTGGCAACTTGGTAGTTGTCGAACCCGTGAATATGCCGCCGGGAGATGTGGAAATCATTGTCTTGCACCTAGCCGATCCGGTGGTCAATTCTCCAGATCCGCTAATCCAGTCTCAGGAAGCTAAGCCTAAAAGAAAAGTTACAACTAAAATCAAGGCTTTGCAAGCCTGGTTTGAAAATACTCAACCTGTATTACCTGACTTCGATGCAGAGGAAGCTAGATGGGAAGCTTTAAAGGAGAAATACAATCTGTAAAAATCCTGCTAGATACCAACATCATCTTAGATATCGCCCTTGAAAGACAGCCATTTTTTGGAGAAAGTGAACAGGTTTTGTCGTTAGTTGAACAAGGAGAAGTAGAAGGCTATATTTCAGGTTCTACTTTTAGTGACCTTTACTACATTATCCGTAAAGCTAAAGGTCGAGATTCAACCCTTGAGTTTTTGCGGCAGTTAGCAACATTTTGTCAAGTAGCAACAGTAGATAACTCTGTTATTTCAATGGCATTGGCTTCCAACTTCAAGGATTTTGAAGATGCGATTCAGTACAGCACTGCTGTAATCAATCAAATTGATGCCATTGTCACCCGCAACCCGCGAGACTTTCCGGTTACTACTCCTCGAATTGTAACTCCAAATCAATTAATTCAAGAACTAACCAGTTGAATAATTAATCAGGACTTACGCACGGGTAGCCAGAAACCGGGTTTTTACGAAAATACTTCGTGACAGCGCAGAAACTCCGAAAAACCCGGTTTCTTTGGCTGTGACGAGTCCCCAGAAACCGGGTTTTTATGAAAATATTCGTTGCGACACGCAGATTCGCGAAAAAACCCGGTTTCTTTCGTGGGATGGCGTAGGCCACGGAGGACACGGCAGTGCCGTTTCCCTACCCCAAAATCGTCGTTCTTCTTCGTAAATTAATTCGGACATAGCAAGATAATTCGGCGATTGAAATCGCTTCTACAAAAACAAAGTCCGCCTCCGCGGACTAAGAATGACACATACTTATGTATTTTTCCACTCATCTACTTACAATTATCACAGTGCCCGCAACGCATAGATTTCGCCTCATTTGCAAAACCAAAAGCTTGCAACAAGAATTGCCATCTACACTGTCGATGTTTCAGGTAGTTTGCCATTTCCTCAGCCGCGGTAAAATTTGATTTGTCGCCTTTTTGCTGTGCCGATTTATTGATGACATAATTAAAGGGATTTTCCCATTTTAATTGTCCGTTGCTGTGGAGAATTGAAAGGGCGATCGCACTTTCGGGAAATTCGCGCGAAACTGCATCTACATTACCTTGAACGGGCAGGTTTTTAGCTAATTGCTGCGCTTCTCGATATTGCGATCGCAATTTATCCTCAAAAAACTCCTTTCTTTGTTTATCTTCGGGGTATAACCAGCCCGTCGGTTCGCTAATTAACGTCAGGGCGATCGCCGATTTGCCGTCCCGTCCGCCTCTACCAATTTCTTGAATGTATTCTGATAATAGCAAAGGTGCTTGAAAATGTACAACCCACCGCACATCTGGCTTGTTAATTCCCATCCCAAATGCTGAGGTACAAACCACGAATTTAAGCTGATTGTTCAGCCAAGCTGTTTCAATTTGTCGCCGTTCTTCTGGACTTAAGCCTGCGTGATATGCTGCTGTTTGATAGCCTGATTCTTCCAGCAAATCTGCCAATTTTTCGCTATCTTTTCTAGTCCGAACATACACTAAACCTGCTTCTTTTGGTCGAGATTTAATAAAATTTAATAACTGCTGTTTGCGTCCCCTCGGAGTCCAAACTGTTTGGACTTGCAGGTGTAAGTTAGAACGATAGGGACTTAGTAGAAATGATTGTGGTTTTTGCAATTGCAAGACATTTTTGATGATTTTTTGTGCTTCGGGGTTGGCTGTAGCGGTGAAAGCAGCGATCGCAATTTTACTTCCTTCCGGCTTAGTTTTCAACAAAGCCGATCGCACTGCACCCAAACGCCGATAAGCTGGTCGAAATGTCTCGCCCCACTGGACTAAACAGTGAGCTTCATCTAATATTAAACCATTGATTTGTATTTGTGGCTGACTGATGATTTCCCAGACTGATTTGCTGAGCAAGGTTTCGGGAGATAGGTACAGCAATCTCAATTTATTTTGTTGCAGAGATTGCATAGTTTGCCTCTGCTGATGTCTTGGCAATTGACTGTGGATGAGGGCGGCGGGGAGATGGCGATCGCGCAATTCTTGCACTTGATTTTCCATCAGCGCTACCAGCGGCGACACTACGAGAGTTAAGCCTGTTTGTAACAAAGCTGGCAGTTGAAAACAGATAGATTTTCCACCACCTGTGGGCATAATTATTAGTGTATCTTTTCCGGTTAATAAACTGGTGACAATTTCTGCTTGGGGTGGTCGAAAATCTGCATATCCCCAAATTTTTTGGAAAGTGGCGCGGGCTTGATTTAATAATGTTAATTCTGGATTAAGTTTCATGCACTTTATTTGCAACGGATCATGCGATATTTTTAAGAGATCGTACAGGACTTACGCGCTTCGACAAAAGAAACCGGGTTTTTTAGTGAATCTGCGGGTGACAACGAAATATTGTCGCAAAAACCCGGTTTCTGACCACCCGCGCGTAAGTCTTGTCCAAAATCCAAAATCTAAAATCTAAAATTCCCTAAGAATCCTCACCATCTCGGCGTCCGAGTTCGTAAACTGCGCCTCCAATACAGGCGATCGTACCCATAGATACGGCCCAACCTGTACCGAGAGACAATTCTACGCCCCAATTGCAAAGTCCCCCGACAATTAAAAAAGGCACAATACTCAACAGCGAAGCGTAAAAGGCATTTTGAGCTTCTCTACTTTGGCGAGTCTTCTCAAACTCCACTTCCGAGGTATAAAGGGATCTTTCGGCAAAATTCATCCAGCGGTTGAGTTGCAGAATCACCCATGCTGTCAGGGGTGATAGACCCCAATACAGGGCCAAAGACCATAAAGACGCACCGGCGATCGCAGTTGCGTCTATGGCAAAACTAAAGGGAAAAATTTCAGTAAGCATTGCTGGGTGTCAACTGTAAATATGAGATTTTAGAGTTCATCCAAAATCCCCGGACAAGTATAGTGTCAAACAAAGAGTCGATCGAATTCAACGGTAGCAGGAATTATGCAGCAAAATTATGGTTGCGCCACCCCCGACATTTAGCCGGAAGCCTTGACACTGGTTCTGCATGAAGTAAGATACACGTTGATAAACTGATTCGCCCAGCGGGTAGAGCTCACACGCTATCTGGCAGCGAATTGACAACATAGACAACATACACTCGCCCATAAATTCTTACTTTGAGCCGTGAAAAAAATCCTGCAAGACTCTAGAGGCCCGCTGACAGTACAACGCTTTTTTCGTCTCAGACAGATGCTGCTGCTGGTACTTTCGATCGGCATTGTTTTGATTAGCCCTTATTTACAGCAGCAGTTGGTCAAAGCTCAGTCAGCTTTACCGAGCAAAGTAGCCACAGGTAATTTGTGGCAAGAAGCTTCTTTTCCTGTGGAGAAATTTCAAGACTACACTTCTCCCTTCGGTCCCCGCGGCGGCGATTTTCATTACGGTTTGGACATGGCAGCCCCTGAAGGCAGTTATATTCGCAATTGGTGGGGTGGTCAAATTGCGGAAGTTTGGGAAGACGGTAGGTGTGGTACTGGTATTGTGGTGCGATCGGGCAATTGGGAACATATCTATTGTCACCTCAGAGGCAGAGTAGAAACTGCTAACGGCGGACGTTATTATACCGATCGCGAAGGCTTACAAATTTGGCAAGGTCAAACAGTGCCGGCTGGTGCACGAATTGCGAGAGTCGGGATGACGGGCCGCACTTCTGGCCCTCATCTACACTGGGGACTGAAGTACAGCGGGCGTTGGGTAGATCCGGCTTTGGTGCTCCGGGAAATGTACGCGCAACAGTCTTAAATTAGGAATGAGATAGAGGAGACGGCAGTGCCGTGTCCCTACCCAAAAAATATTGTAGGGACACGGCATTGCCGTCTCCGTATTGCTTATCTCGGTTTAACTGGTTCCCAGGCCAGAGCCTGGGAACCAATGTCTAGAGGCTCTGCCTCGTCCTTATCTATCAGGAAAATGGAGGCAGAGCCTCTAGATCTGCGTTACCAGGCTCTTGGCCTGGTAACGAGTAATTGTAGGGACACGGCATTGCCGTCTCCTCATTTTGGCTTTATCTCGGTGCCAATTGTTTTTTCGCCGATTTGGTGTATCGATCGACAATTTGGCGGAATTCATCACCATCGATGGTTTCTAAATCCAAAAGTGCTTCGACAAGTCGATCGACCAAAGGACGATTTTCGCTGATAATCCGGCGGGCTTCTGCGTAGCAGTCAAAGGCAATCTTCCGAATTTGTTGATCGATTTTGTCGGCAATTTCTTCGGAATATTGCGATCGCGAACCCCATTCCCCGCCCATAAACACCTGATTGCTAGGACTTTCCAAAGCCACAGGCCCCAAATCGGACATTCCATAAAGCGTTACCATCTCTCTAGCCAGACTGCTAACTTTTTGGATATCACTACCGGCACCGGTGTCGATTTCGTCATCGCCGTAGATTTCTGCCTCCGCCGCCCGTCCCCCCAAAGCTACTGTAATCCGGTTTAACATCAGCGATCGACTCCTCAAACCTTCGCTGTCAATCATTTCGTCGTCTAGCGAAAAGCTAGTAAACCCTTCGATGCCGCCGGAACGAGGAATGATTGTCACCTTTTCTACCGGGTCAGCATTTTTGAGCATTGTTGCTACTAGGGCGTGTCCGACTTCGTGGTATGCTGTCATCCACTTTTTCTTGCTATCAAGAAGAGGATTGAGGGTGAGTCCGATCGTGATCCGGTCGATCGCGTCGTTAATTTCTAAATTAGCGATCGTATCTTTGCGCCGTCTGGCTGTGAGAATTGCCGCTTCGTTGAGCAAATTGGCTAAGTCGGCGCCGGAAAAGCCGGGAGTACGACGGGCGATCGTTTCTAGCGTCACTTCTGCGTCAAGTTTTTTGTTGCGGGCGTGAACTTGCAAAATCCCCAAGCGCCCTTTGTAGCTTGGTAAATCTACCGTTACTTGGCGATCGAACCTACCAGGCCGCAACAAGGCAGTATCCAGGACATCCGGGCGGTTGGTAGCGGCAATGATAATCACGCCACTGTTACCCTCAAAGCCGTCCATTTCTGTCAGCAACTGATTGAGAGTTTGTTCCCGTTCGTCGTTGCCGCCACCTATGCCCGCCCCCCGTTGCCTGCCTACGGCATCTATTTCGTCGATGAAGACGATGCAAGGGGAATTTTCTTTAGCTTTGCGGAACAAGTCGCGGACGCGGGAGGCGCCGACACCCACGAACATTTCGACAAATTCGGAACCGGAAATCGAAAAGAAGGGCACCCCTGCTTCCCCGGCGATGGCTTTTGCCAACATGGTTTTACCTGTTCCGGGAGGCCCGATTAACAAAACTCCTCTGGGAATTTTGGCACCGATGGCGTTGAATCGTTCGGGTTTTTTGAGGAATGTGACGACTTCTTGAAGTTCTTCCTTGGCTTCTTCGATGCCTGCTACGTCGTCGAACATCACGCCGGTTTTGGCTTCCATTTGGAAACGGGCTCTGGATTTGCCGAAGTTCATGGCATTTCCTTGGGATTGGGTCGATCTACGCAGGATTGCCATCAGCACTGCCAGCACTGCGAAAATTACTAGCAAGTTTATGACTAAACTGACGGCGGCAGTGTTATCTGCGGTTTGTTTGACTTCAAAGTCGATTTTTTTGGCGCGGATTTGCGAGTAAAGTTCCCGGTTGTTGTAGTCGAACAGGGTAACAACTTGGGCTGTATCTGTTGGTTTTTGGTCTTTTAGCTTAACTTTGGCCGTTCTTTGGATTTCATCTATTTCGATTTTGCTGACTTGTCCTTTGTCTATGCTATCGATCAGTTTGCTGTAACTCATGGTGTTTGGCGTGGTATCGGCAAACACCGGTGTCGAGAGCAATATTCCTTGAGAAAGCACCAAACTGCCCAGGATGCGCCAAAGATGCCGTCCAGGAATTGATGTTTTAGGACTCTGCCTCGACTTGTCTTGTTTGGCGGCTAGATGCCCCAGCCATGCGTGTTTCCAAGAATTTTTCATATTGCTTTGCCCAAAGTTGAAGACTACCAAGGTTGAAGACTGCCAAGATTGACTGCTCTTCGTTTGCTGCGTTTATCTATTTTAACAAGAGGGCGGGGTCCCCATCACTGGTTGTGCCACCTTCTGTTGACAATCAAGCATCCAGCTTGTTAAATTAATCATACTCATAATGAGTACGCTTTATTTAGCTCTTAACCTAATTATGGTAAAAATAGTTGGAATTGGCGGAAGCTTGCGGGCTGGTTCTTACAGCCAGATGGCGCTGGATATAGCAGCACAGCGGGCGCAGGCTCTGGGTGCAGAGGTGGAAGTGTGGGATTTGCGATCGCTCAATCTGCCTTTTTGTACTGGAGAGAATGATTATCATCAATACCCCGATGTGGCAAAAATACAGAATTCGGTTAAGGCGGCCGACGGTTTAATTTTGGCAACACCGGAGTACCACGGCAGCCTCAGCGGTGTATTGAAGAATGCCCTGGATTTAATGAGTTTTGAGCATTTAGATGGAAAAGTGGTAGGTTCGATCGCCGTTTTGGGAGGGCAAGTTAACAGCAATGCGCTGAATGATTTGCGGGTGATTTTGAGATGGGTTCACGCTTGGGTGATTCCTGAACAAATTGCGATCAGGACAAGCTTGGAAGGCTTTTAGTCCAGAGGGTAAATTGTTGGATGAAAAGTTGGATGAAAGGTTCGACCAATTTGCTCGCAGCTTAGTAGAAAATACCCAGAAATTGCGCGGAATTCAGTAGTAAAATGCTGGCTTTTGTCAGTGATTAATTGTTATGAGTTAAAATGGCATATCGATCGCCTCTCCGAAGGGATAGGGTTCATCCATCACCATCCTGCCGGGTTTTGACTCATATTTGTCAATCCACTTTTTGGCTAATTCCAAAGCTTCCTCCTCAGTTTTGGCATTTTGGACAGCGACGTGGCGGTTGCCGCGGCTATCCCAAACCTCGACGTAGAATACTTTCTGAGACTGAATAATCCAACCTTTATAAGTGTCTGCTGGTTCCATAGTGACGATCCTAAAACAATCGGGTGGGGGGTTCAATTGCTGAGCTAATTCTCAATATTGCCATTGATAAAATGACTTTTCAGGGGGTTTGTATAGTATTTTTGGAAAAAAGGCACTTTTACCCTGAACCTCATGATCGGAATTTTCAAGAAATTCTTGAGTTGGAAAAAACATTTCCCACCTTTGGCTGGGGCGATCGCGATCGCCCTGATCCTATCCCAGATGGCTGTCTTGCCGGCATTGGCGACTGGTGTCTACGAAATGCCGATGTTGTCGGCTGGCGATCGTACTTGGGTATTCGACAAAGGCGATGTACTCAGCCGCAACAGCGAAACCACGATTAGCAACGTGCTCGACAACTTGGAACAACAAACAGGGAAACAAGTCCGGTTTGTCACCATCCACCGCTTAGACTACGGCGAAACTACGGCCACTTTCACCAAACAACTATTTGAACAGTGGTTTCCCGCCACAGATGACCAGACTAATCAAATTTTACTCGTTCTCGACACTGTTACCAACACTGCGGCAATTCGCACGGGGGAAGGGGTGAAATCCCTGCTAACCGATGAAATTGCCCAGAGTGTGGCTGGGGAAACCGTGCAAGTGCCTCTGCGGGAGGGTAACAAATACAATGAGGCATTGACTGATGCCAGTTCGCGCATTGCTACTGTTTTGTCCGGTGAACCCGATCCGGGGGCGCCTGAAGTTGTGGACAACATTCAAGTCGAAGGCACCTTTAAGAAAGCTGAAGAAACAGACCAAGGTAATGCCACAGTTATTGTGGTGGTGTTGTTGGTGTTGGCGACAGTGATTCCGATGGTGACTTATTTCTGGTATCAAGGTTTTTCATGATCGGATACTGCTAAATCTGATCGGTTGCCATTTTGTGAATAAATTATGGCACTGTCGCACTAATCTTGAACGTATTCTCGATCGCTCAATAGGGCCATTTCTGCCCGTACAAATTCCCGTCCCAAATAAGCCGCGTGATCTAACATTGTCACTGGATTGGGGCGGGTTTCTTCCAGGATTTTGACGCAAAGTTCTTTGGCGGTTCTGCCGGTAAAAAGTGTAGACAGAGTGCGTTCTACTTTGCCGCGGGCGGGGATGGGTTTACCGGTTTCGGGATCGACGGCGAGGCCTCTGTCGTCGATGATGTTGGTGAAATGTTTTGCACAAATTAGGCTGGTTGTGCGATCGAGGTAGATGATGAAGTAGCCGCCTGGATCGAGGTCGATGTGGCGTTTGGATAGCTTGTCATCGATGGCGGTGAGGTTTTCCAATGTTTGACTCATGGTTGGGGAAAGGCAGTAGATAATGGCTGTAATTTTTCCTGCTATTTCTAGTTTAGTCGGCTGCGGGACAAGTTTGGGAGTTTTTGGGCGATCGGCATTCTACGCGATATCTGTAGGGACTTACGGTTTGCCCTGTCCGGCGCTGGGTTTTTGTTCTAATTAGTATTATGAACCACAGAGAGCGCAGAGAACGCAGAGTGGAAGAAGAGAGAAAAACAAAATGTGTTATTATGGGATTGATTAAGATTTTGTATTAAATTATAGATGAAATTTATAGATTTATTTTCGGGGATAGGAGGTTTTCGACAAGGTTTTGAAAAAGCTGGGTTTGAATGTGTTTTTTCCTGCGAAATCAACAGCAAATGTCGGCAAGTGTACGCAGAAAATTTTGGGGAAGTACCTTTTGCGGATATCAGTAACATCAATCCTACCGATTTAGCAGACTTTGATGTTTTAGTCGCGGGGTTTCCCTGTCAACCTTTTAGTATCTGTGGCAAAAAGCTGGGTTTTGAAGATACTAGAGGTACGTTATTTTTCGAGATTTGTAAAATTATCAAAGTAAAACAACCTCAAGTAGTTGTTCTGGAAAATGTCAAGCATTTAATCCATCACGACAAGGGAAATACCCTAAAAGTAATTATTGCGAGTCTGAGAGAGTTGGGGTACAGCGTAAATTATCAAATTCTGAATGCTAAAGACTTTGGCATTGCTCAGCATCGCGAAAGAATATTCATTATGGCGACTAAGGGTAAAGAATTCAATTTTTCTCGAATTAAAACCAAGTTTCCTCCCAAACTCAGGGAATTTCTAGATGAGACAGGAGATTTTGAAATATTGGATAAATCGGAGTATACTTTAATTGAATATCCCAGAAAGCAAGATTCAGGACTTTTATTTGTAGGTTACAGAAATAAAGGTACTTGGAAAACTGGCGTGAGGCCAAATACAGAACATTTATCGAGGGTTCACCGACAGCCTAATCGTATTTATTCGGTAGATGGCGTGCATCCGACAATTCCTTCGCAAGAAACATCGGGCAGGTTTTTTATCTATTTTCCTGAGCAAGATATGGTGAGAAAGTTGACTTTGAAGGAATGTTACCGTCTGATGGGTTTTCCTGAAGATTTTAAGAGTTATCCCAGTGCGGGGGAAAGTTACAAGCAAATTGGGAATTCGGTTTGCGTGCCGGTGGTGGAGGCGATCGCCAAAGAAATATTAAGTCAAAATTTATTGTATGATGATCCACAAATACACTCAGACTCGCGACTTCTTGGAGAAGTCATGACTATAGCTAGCATTATTACTTAATCTGACAAATTGTTTCACTATCTCGATCAAGATTGCCATACAATTTGAGACTTTCTGGCCAACAAAATTGCAAGCTCATCAGCTTGTGGACGGTTATCCTCACGATAGGGCAAGCCTATAATACTACCATGAGATAAGGAATCACGTACTACATTGAGACCTAGTTCTCGAATGTCACCTACATTAAGGCTAGCAACTCCTTCACAGTTTTTCAATGCACTCAAAGATTGCTCAATAGAAAAATTGACAGAAATACCCTGTTCCTTTATACGTTGGCGCAAATAGTAGGCATCCGATTTGACTATCAATCTATCCCCATTTATCCATCCTTTTCTGAGAGCTCGGTAAACAACTATATTATCTAGTAATTCTTCAAACTCTGACGCACTCCCTGAAGATTGTTCTATCATATTTTGTTAAACCACTGCAACCAGTAAACTAATGTTGATGATGAAACGATATCTTCAACTGCATTTTCATTTTTTGCATGGTGATAGATATCAACAGGTTGCTCCGCACTGAATGGACAAAATAGACGGACTGTACGCTCTGGTTCTAAGCTTGTCCAGTCTAGGGTAATACTACCTTGGTCATCAGTACCAGTAGAGCATTTAGGAAAACTGTTTCCCATGGTATCATAAGCCTCAACAACTAATTTCATCGCTGTCCTGAAAGCATACTCAGTTGGTCTCAAAACCCCGTACTCATCCTCTTCTTCTAAGTCTAAAAGTTCGATAAGACGTTCAACGGTGATGCGGAAATTTGATAATCCCTTAGTGTTACTGCTATCAGTAATCTGTTCCTTCGCTATAGTCATAAGATTAAATTCCTTTTAGCCGATCGCTAATTTGATCCTAACACAGCCTCTCCCAGCCTGACTGACGGGGAACATCCCAAATCGATTGACTTACCGCAAAACTCCTGTAAAATAGTCATAAAATTTTATACACTAATAAAAATTAGAGGGGTAGCACTTTGAACTTCTCCCGTAAAGATGTATCGGTAAATACGAACCCACTCTCACTGACGGTGACAGACTTCGATCGAGATGGCAAACCCGACTTAGTTGTACCGAATTTAGGCAGCAATAGCATCTCATTGTTTGCTAATGCTGGCTCTGGAAACTTTGATTTCAAACTGGACAAAAATGTGGGAATCGCACCCACTATAGTTTTAGCAGCCGATTTTATTAATGGAGATAATAGAGCAGAACTCTTGGTAGCAAATAGCGGAGATAGTAGCATATCATTACTATTAAATAGCAAATTAGGATTCATTAATTTTCCGACCTTTAGCTTTGGTAATCTGCCTTTTCCTGACGCGGCGATCGCGGCGGATTTTGATGGGGATAGTAAACTAGATTTTGCTGTCGTCAATGGGAAGCAGAATGTGGCCGCTTTGATGCTAAACCGTGGTTTTAGCTTTATTTTGCAGCCAGCCATTCCTGTTGGTACTAATCCTGTGGCGATGACGGCGATTGACTTTAATGTTGATGGTAAAATCGATTTGGCGATCGCCAACGAAGATAGCAATAATGTGACTTTGTTGCTGAATGCTGGTGGTGGTAATTTGACAAAATTGCCAGATATAGTTGTTGGGAATTCACCAAGGGCGATCGCCACTGGTGACTTTAATAACGATGGTTTTCCCGATCTGGCGATCGCAAATACAGCCAGCAACAGCATTTCAGTTTTGTTGAATTCTCAGGGTAGCAGTTTCACCAAACAGCCAGATATTACTGTTGGTAATTCTCCAAGTTCGATCGCCAGTGGTGACTTTAATAACGATGGTTTGGCTGATTTGGCGATCGCCAACCAAGGTAGCAATAACATCTCAGTGCTGCTAAACTCTGATGCTGGTAAGTTTACCAAACAGCCAGAAATTCCAGTAGGATCTCGTCCCTCCTCACTTGCGGCTGCTGACTTCAATGGTGATGGTAAACTCGATCTGGTTGTGGCGAATGAATTGAGCAAAAGCTTGACAGTGCTCATCAATGAGGGTACTCCAACTCCGACGCCAACTCCCACTCCGGTAACAACGCCAACTCCGGTAACAACTCCCACTCCGGCGACAACTCCCACTCCGGTAACAACTCCCACTCCGGTAACAACGCCAACTCCAGTAACAACTCCCACTCCAGTAACAACTCCCACTCCGGCGACAACTCCCACTCCGGTAACAACTCCCACTCCGGTAACAACTCCCACTCCGGTAACAACGCCAACTCCAGTAACAACTCCCACTCCAGTAACAACTCCCACTCCGGTAACAACGCCAACTCCGGTAACAACGCCAACTCCGGTAACAACTCCCACTCCGGTAACAACGCCAACTCCGGCGACAACTCCCACTCCGGTAACAACGCCAACTCCGGTAACAACTCCGACTCCGGCGACAACGCCAACTCCGGTAACAACTCCGACTCCGGCGACAACGCCAACTCCGGCGACAACTCCGACTCCGGTAACAACTCCCACTCCGGCGACAACTCCGACTCCGGTAACAACTCCCACTCCGGCGACAACTCCGGTATCAATTCCTACACTACCCCTTACCCTCTCAACCACGCCCACTGAAATTACTCTGCCATTAAATTTCGTTGATCGGAGTCAGATCGAGAAGATAATTAACACATCCACGCCAACACCAGCACTAGCACCAACACCCACACCAACACCCGTACCAACGCCAACGCCCGTAGCGACTCCGATTCCTGCGATCGCACCAACACCCACACCAACACCCGTACCAACGCCAACGCCCGTAGCGACTCCGATTCCTGCGATCGCACCAACACCCACACCAACACCCGTACCAACCCCAAAACCTGTAACGACTCCCATACCAGCACCCATAGTTTCCATCCAAACCTCTCTCCCCAATACCACCGATAGTGGTGAAGCAACAGGAATCCCTGAAAATTTACGGGGAGAAGGGTTTTGCCTCCTAACAGACGGATCTGATACTGTGATTCCAGAAGTAGCAGCTAAGACAGGAATTAGCGCTTTATCGGGTAATGACTTGCTCACAGCTACAGAAAATGACGATTTGATTAATGGTAATCAAGGAGCAGATACCCTAGCCGGAGTTGGCGGCAATGATATTTTGCTGGGCGGGAAAGGTTCTGATTTTCTCGATGGCGGTTTTGGCAAAGATTTTGTCAGTGGTAACAATGATAATGACACCTTAATGGGAGGAGATGGTAATGATGTTTTGCAGGGTGGCAAGGGAGATGATATTCTCAATGGCGGTGCTGATGATGACGTATTAATTGGGGATTTTGGTCAAGATATACTCATTGGTGGTATTGGCAATGATGCGTTTATGTTTGCCAAAAATCAGGCGATCGCATCCATCGAGCGGGCTGATGTAATTATGGATTTTTCTCAGGGTGATGCAATTGGTTTGAGTGGAGACATTGCCTATGCTGAATTATCTTTTGAGCCTGTGTTATTACAGATTGATGGTGGGATGCCAGCGGCTTCTGTGGCGATTAAGGTTAATTCGGATTATTTGGCGATCGTCTTTGACATTGATGCTAGCTATGTGACTGCTGATGTTTTCTTCACTACCTAGTAGATGATAGATAACTAAACTTGTACTCGGTGATTGAAGCCTTGTTCTCTGCTACGGTGGTTTCATACCAAATCCGTTGACATCGGGAATCATTAAACTCTCTCTTCTCTTCCTTCGCGTCCTTCGCGCCTTCGTGGTTAAATCATTCCGATACAACCAGAATTGATATAACTCCTCGGCCATAAAAAAGAAGGATTATGTATTGACTTTGGTTGATTTCTTGTGGTATATTTTAGATAATGGAAGTGGTGACAAAAATAAAAATTCCGTCAACACTCCCATTATTAGATTATACTTAATTAAATCCTCGAAGTCAAGTGTTTAACCCTAAAAAAAAAGGGCGATTTTTTTTAAATTAATCAAATAAAAATCGTCCTGTATTCAGATATATATTTTCGGACTCTGTGTCAAGAGTGTTCTAGTAAGGTTAAATCATGACCATGGAACGGTCAAGGATATTAATTACGCTGGAACTTGGATTTTTTCGGTGCCGGCAAGTTCAAAGGCTGTGTGAATTGCGCGCAAAGCTGTTACGCCTTGTTCTTCATCCACCACGCAGCTAATTTTAATCTCGGAAGTCGCAATCATTTGAATGTTGATTTGGTGCCGGGAAAGCGCTTCAAACATTTTTGCTGCTACTCCTGGATGGGCGATCATCCCGGAACCGACTACGCTAACTTTGGCAATTTGTGTATCGACGGAAACTTCGCCCCATCCCAATTCTGGGGCGGCTTTTTCGAGGACTATTTTAGCAGATTCTGCATCGATTTGTGCTACGGTAAATGCAATGTCGCGAGTTAATATGCCGTCGATATTGTGGCAGCGCTGGGACTGAATGATGGTGTCTACGCTGATGTTTTCCTCGGCTAACAATCCAAAGAGTTTTGCTGCTACTCCGGGGCGATCGGGCAAATGACGAATTGCTAGACGTGCTTGGTTGGAATCTAGGGCTACAGCCCTGACGGCGGCCGGTTTTGGAGATGTGGAATTGAGGGCGAGGGGGGAGTTGGAGACATCAAAAGTTTTGCAGAGTTCGGCAACTGCCCGATCGCAATCCACAGCATCGATCGTACAACTAACTTTTACCTCGGAAGTGGAAATCATTTGAATGTTAATTCCCGCATCCGCTAAAGTCTTAAACATTTCGGCTGCAACCCTCGGACGCCCGATCATTCCCGCCCCTGCAATGCTAACTTTAGCTATGGGTCGCTCTTCGGCTTTGACTTCCGGTTCTCCCAATTCTGGGCGAGAATTTTTGCCGAGGGCGGGGATAATTGCATCTGCAACGGCGGTGGCTTGTTGTAGAGAATTTCGCGTGACGGTAAAGGCAATATCGTTAGTATTTCCTTCATGAATTGATTGGATAATTAAGTCTACATCGAGATTTTGCTTGGCGATCGCACCAAATAACCGCGCTGCTACTCCGGGGCGATCGGGCAAACGCAGCAACGACACCCCCGCCTGATCCAGGTCAAATTCCACCGCATCCACGGCTTTGGCGAGCTCCAAGCCCTCTAAAGGCCGTGGTTGGGGGGGAGGCGACACTACCCGCGTACCGGGGGCATCACTCCAACTAGACAGCACTACCAAGGGCATTCCGTAATTCTTGGCAATTTCTACCGCCCGCGGGTGCAGCACTTTTGCACCCAAACTCGCCAATTCCAGCATTTCGTCGCAGGTAATCTCATCCATCAACTGGGCGTTGGCTACTAGGCGCGGATCTGTTGTCAAAATTCCGGGTACGTCAGTATAAATTTCGCACCTGTCGGCCCGCAATGCAGCCGCGATCGCCACTGCGGAAGTGTCGGAACCGCCTCGCCCCAGGGTCGTAATTTCTAGTTCTTCGGCATCGGCGATGCCTTGGAAACCTGCAACTACAACCACCTTTCCGCTGTTGAGCTGGCTTTCGATGCGAGTTGGATCGATGCGCAAAATCCGGGCACGGGTGTGGGCGGCTTCGGTGACGATGCCGACTTGGGCTCCTGTCAGGGAGATGGCGGGTTGTCCGAGTTCCTGTAATGCCATACTCAGAAGTGCGATCGACACTTGTTCCCCGGTGGAGAGCAACATATCCATTTCCCGCTTGTTGGGCGTTGCGGAAATTTCCTTAGCCAGTTTTACCAAGCCGTCGGTGGTTTTACCCATGGCGGAAACGACGACAACTAGGGAATTGCCTAGCTGTGCGGTTTTGACAACTCGTCTGGCTACTTCCAGAATCCGTGAGACTGTTCCTACGGAACTTCCGCCATATTTTTGAACAATTAGTGCCATATACTCTACACAAAATAATGCAATACTTAAGTTAATATACGCAAATTTTAGATGATAACCGATGAAGGTTTATATCGTTTTTGAGGATGGTGTTAGCCCTTGGGGCTTTTTTCTTTGACATTGGAGGCCTACCCTCTGGTTCGGCGTTACCAGCCAGAGCCGAATGCTGAAAAATTTTAATTGAGATTGGAAGAGGAATATGAGTCAGTACAAGTTAATTATTTTTGATTTTGATGGTACTTTGGCAATTACTCATAATGCTATTATATCTTGCATTACCAAAACTTTTGAAAAATTCCTGCTAGTACCACCGACTGCCGATCTCATTCGAGGTACGATCGGTATTAATTTAGCCAAGACTTTTCAAATCCTCCATCCAGCTCTAGAAGCAACAGAAATTCCCCTATGGGTTGAAACTTATCGTTACTATTATCGCACTGAAGGTGAAAAACAACTGGCTCTATTTTCGGGGACAACGCAAATATTGGAGCTATCCAAACAAGCGGAATTAACTCTGGGAGTTCTCAGTAATAAACACGTTAATTTTGTTAACTTATTTTTGGAAAAATTGAGTATCCACAGTTTTTTTGATTTGATTATAGGAGATGATGGAGAAATGGTTCAAAAGCCAGACCCAACTGTATTTTACTCAATTATCAAACCACTTTTTCCAGAATTGAATAATAGTGAAGTTTTAATGGTTGGTGATACAGCAGTGGATTTGCTGTTTGCTAAAAATGCTCAGATTGATGCTTGTTGGGCGGCTTATGGCTATGGCGATCGCCATGAATGTCTTTCCCTAGAACCAACTTTTATAATTAACAATATTGAAGAACTTTCTTCAATCATTATATAGCTTTTTTAGTAAAGGGTTATTGGTTATTGGTTATTGGTTATTGGTTATTTGTTGTTGGTTATATCGAAATCACTCAAACTGGTCATGGCAATTACCCCTTGCCTCACCTAACTGAGACAGGCTCTATAGCTTTTGCGTCCTCAGATTTCATCTATGTCTATCTGCTTTTTTCCCACAAGTTCTTGATGACATATATGCCAAAAATACAGTGCTAAATTTATCAGAGCTAATAATTTAGTGCCATCTTCTAACATAGCATGGACTCCTTGACTTTTGGCGGCGAAGATATCTTCTAATCTGGAAAAGGCAAATAACATAAATGCTGCTATTAATGGCAAGTAAGGAGTAGTTTTGATGAACTTCCAAAATCTCAACCCCCAAACTAAAATGCCAGTGGCATAACACAAATAAATTAATTTCTTGGATACCCCTAAACCAGAAAGAATTAAAGTCATCCTAAATCTGTCATCCAGGAAAAATACTCCCAATAATAAAGCGCTAAAAAATAAGAAGCTTTGGGCGGAAGGGCGATGATTTTTTTGGCGCAGCACTCCGAACGTAAATGCACAAATTGTTACGGGAATTGACCAAAATAATTCGGAGATTCCTGTTAAAATGCCTTCGTAAGGCAACCAGAAATTAAACGGATCGCTAAACAGGCGTTCAACTCCATCTCCCTTGTTTGTAATTTTGGCATATATGCTGATTCCAGCCAACATGAGTATAGTCAAAGTGTTGAATCCGACCAAAAACGGGACGGTAAAAAAATGTTTTTTCAGTAAATTAAAAAAAATAAAGAAAGGTGATTTTTTTTCAAATAAAGAGCGGCGCTTCATAGAAAATATCTCCTATTAATAGAGGGATTTACGGACTCAGTGGCAGCCAAACCACGAAGGTAGTGCCGCGATCGCTGGGAGATAAATGTGACCCGACAGAGGGTACCCATTCAGGATTGAGGGGAGAGTATACTTCTATTTCTCCTTGCATTTGGTGGACTAAATCGCGGGCGATCGCTAAACCTAATCCGGTTCCGGGAATTTCTGTCTGGGCTTTTTCTCCCCGGTAGTGTCGCTCAAATAAATGCTCTAAATCCTGGGGGGGAATTCCTGAACCTGTGTCGCTGACAGCAACTGCTAGGGCTGGCAATTGATGTTGTTTGGTTCCATTGGCTTCTTGTGCTTTATTGTCTACTTTAATGTAAATTTTGTTACCAGGATTGCTATATTTCAAGGCATTGTCAATGAGATTGCTCAAAACTTCCTGCAAAGCTCGATCGTTCGCTGAGACTGCGGGCAAATTTCCTGGAATCTCTGCTACTAATTTGAGGTTTCTTTCGGAGGCGATCGCAGAAGCTGAAATTAACAGCGGTTTTAACACTTCTGCAACTGAACAGGATTGATCTTGATTGCTCACAGGTGACAGAGACAGAGGAGACTGACGATTTAATTCAGCCTGGGACATCTCTATTTCTGAACTACCAGAGGGTAGTCTCAAATTAGCTTCGCCGATGTCAACCGTTCGATCGAACTGTAAGAGCAATTCTTGCAAGCGATCGCTCTCTCGGATAATACTCACAGCTACGTTGCGGTTTTTGTCTTCCGGGACGAGCCGCTTTACTAGCAGCTTACCAAAAGTCCGCAAGGCTGTCAGCGGACTTTTGAACTGGTGCAGTAAATTCTGCATCGTGTCATAAACCTGACTTTGGATTTGTCGCTGCTGGCGTAGTTCTTGCTGCATCCACTGCGATCGCTGGTCTAAAATGCAGGCGAGGGCCAGGGTGCGAGCAATTTGTTGTATTTGAGCGTCCTCTCGATCGTTCCAGGGCCTGTCTTGTCTGCCGCTGACCAGAAGTCCCATTACTACTCCTTCGTGAATCAGAGGTGTCACAATTTGGCGCCGAGACAGCCAAATATTTTCTGGGCCTTGGCACTGATGGGAATTGCTATTAAAACCTGGAATAGACTCTGGCTGGATCGCCCCCATTTCTGAGTTTTCTCGACTCTGAGTTTGGTCTGCCAGCAGTCGCGGGATCGCCTTTAATGCTGAGGTTGTGGGAGATTGCTGCCTCACGCTCTGATTTTGAACCCAGGACTCTGAGGTTTCCGGGTAAACGGCGATCGGTATCAATTTTGCTTGGCTACCTTCGATCAGTTCTTCCGTCAGGTATATGGCGCTGAATGTCGCTCCCAAACTGACGGCGATCGCCACCTGCGATCGACAAAGCTTGACAAATTCGGAACTGGCTGGCTTTAACATGAGCGCCGCATTAAGATATTTAACGGAATTATTAAGTAAATTACAACTTCTAATTTATCGATTACAGACTGCTGTGTTCTCCCTGCCCTCAATGTTTTTGGGGTAAATTTTCTTTAAATGACCAGTCTGTATAGCTTTCAGACTTCCTAATTTTTTTGAGCGAGGGATAGTTGGAGGGTTCACCTACCACGATGGCAATACTGTGGTCAAGCCGTAGAAATGTTAAGATTATGTCGAATTATTAAATCAACTTGATATTTTGAGCTAGAACGGATATACTCGGCTCGGATTTGGTAGCTATAATTACAACCTGTCTGCTCACAGAGGAGGTAAAGAAATTGGCCAGGAGACGCAAGCGCAAAAGTCGCCGCCGACAAGAAGGACGCAGGATTTTAGAGTGTGTGCCTCAATATAGCATCGAGAGCGGCGAAGATAAACCCGTAACAGCGGCTCGCAAGTTCATCCATGCTGAAGGCATTGCCCCCCCAGCTTTGCTGTTGGTCAAACGCAATGAGCATACCACCGATCGATACTTCTGGGCTGAAAAAGGTTTATTTGGAGCTCAATACGTAGAAGAGAACCATTTCTTGTTTCCCAGCTTAAAAGTGATGTTGGAGTCGTCTACCACAGAAAAAATTCCTGTGGTATCAGCCAGTCGCGCATAGCTCAAAAGCCAGAAGCCAAAACCCAGAACCCAAAAGCCAGAACCGAAAACCCCCAAACTAAAAACTAAAAATGCTGAGTTTATAACGGTAAACTCAAAAAGTTTAGTTCAAAACATTGAGGGCAAAGTTAGTGCAACTTTTTAACAAAAGCTCAAAATAGATCATTGTCTAGAGGGTGTCAACTGCAAATTTAAGCGAAAATTCCTTAGAAACTTAGGCCCAAGGAGCCATCGCAATAGAAGCGATCGTCACAAGGGCGATCGCCACAGTCGGCACTCTCAAGATAATGGCTTTTGTGGGAGCTACTGTTTCGATGGTGTGTTTGAGCATTAGTTGGATGGAACTAATCACGAACACACAAAATTCAAGCATTCATAGTTTAGTCTGCTCGAAGTGTCAGCTATAGAGACATTCAAAATTGAGGTCTCTGACAATGCTAGACGGACAGCATCTAGATTATCAGAAAAGGTGACGTTTAAATTGTCAATCGATCGGTGTCAGAGCCAAAGCTTTTTGCATGACGGCGAGTTCGTCGCGATGACCTCTGACAGTAATTAGGCTCTTGGTTTGGCTTCCCGACTCGGCGACGGATTCCAGTTTGAGAGAGACTTGTTCAGGGCGTCCAGCTTTTTTCCAGTAAAATATTCCTGCCAGTGGCGATAGTAACACCAAAGCGAGAAAAATTTGACCTTGCTGAGGAACTAGCATCGCCAAAACCAGTCCCAGGCACAAAGCGCCCCCTGCACTCAGGAGGGTTAAAAAAATAGCTAAAAACCAACTAGGCCGGACAAACCCTTCAAAAGTGACTTGGTAGTTAGGAGCATCGACGGCTGCAACTCGGTAAGCTCTCTGGGCAAAATACTCTTGTAGCTGGGTTAACAGTGACTCTTGGTTACTCTCGGAAGAGAGTTTAACTTGTTCGGTTCGGTCTTTGACAGAAGCCTTGATGAAAAAAAACAAGCCCACAGCTAACAGCAGCGTCAGCACAAAGGTGGATGGCAAAACAGGATTATTCATCAGCTAAAAGTTTGTGTAAGGGGAATTAAGTAGGAAGAAGCAAAAATGCCCTTCGATAGGTTCTTCGGTGATGCGATTGAGCAAAGCGAAGGCCCACGGGGCAAATCGCTTTGCAAGTAGTGCCGACATCTGAAGAGTTGAGGCATCGGATTAAAATTGCACTAACCGCTGTGGCCGGTTTCTAAGTCTTGGTGCTGATGTCTAGACACCCCTTTTCCCTGAGCAATGTATCCATGCCAAAGATGAGCGAGGTCTTGAGCTTGATGTCGCCACTCTGGGAGAATTTGATACATCCGGCGAGGGCGGCCGCGTCCTTCTACTTTTTTCCAGTAACCGGTGATGACGGCTTCATCTTCCAGGAATTTAAGTGCGCTGTAGAGTACGGTGTCAGAAAGTCGGTAGATGGGGAATTCCCTCTCTAGTTGTCCGATTAGTTCGGTTCCGTAGGAATCTCCGCGTAATAAGACGGAGAGAATGTAGCACACTGCTAGTTCCTTGTTTAGATAAACAGGAGGGGGGTCTTGAAAAAATTGATAGATATGTTCAAACTTCATCTGTCTTTACCGCTGGAGACTCTCTTGATACCGTCAGGTTAACGTGAGAGGAAAGCGGGGCGGGTTGTGCCGCTTCCTATGAACTGAGCAAGGGGGATAATCGTTACTGAATCTAGATGTCCTCTTCCAATCTATCGCAGTGACTCTTGGCAAGTGTGCGATCGACAACGAATTGGGAGTTAGTTCGAGAGTTGATGTTTTAACTCAAAACTCGAAATTCCTAATTTCCCTTTCTAATTTGTAGAGTTTGCATGACTGGTTGGGTTTCTATGGTTTCTATGGTTTCTATGGCTATTCACTCTTGAGCTTGCCTTTAAACCGGACTCAAACCTAACATAGCGCGCAGTGTAAAAGTTAAAAAGACGAAAGTTGCGACGATCAAACTAACTAGGGCGATGGCCGTAGCTGGTCGATCGAGTAGAGGTTTGAGTCGCTCGAACAGGAAAAAAAAGATTCCCAGACAGACAGTAATCAAAAAACGGGGATAACGGGAGACGTTATTAATGAAATCTTGCATGAGCTTGGTGGGGTAAAGTGTACCAGTGTCATTTTTCACTGGTAACACTTGTGAACGAGTGAGACAATTTTGGCACAGCCGGAGCTAAATGGGTTGATCGGGCGATCGGGACTGCATTCGGCTCGATCGGGCATTTGGGCGATCGTCCTAACAAATATAATTCTAGCGACAAATTTTCAATTGTCGCCACTGGATTGTCCAGTGAGTGCGGGCACATCAACTGCGATCGCAAATTCAGATTGCATTCAGTTCTAGTTGTGATAAATATGATAAGGCTGCTATTTCTACATAAATGTCTGCTGTCGCACCTTCTCAAATATTGCCACGTCCATTTCTGAAATGGGCTGGAGGTAAAAGTAAGTTGATTGAACAATATCAACCTTATTTCCCTCAAAATTTCACAACTTACTACGAACCTTTTTTGGGGGGTGGTGCTGTTTTTTTTCACTTAAAGCAGCAGCAACCTGGTTTGGATGCTATTTTGACAGATATTAATCCAGAATTGATTAACGCCTATTGCTGCGTCAGGGATCGGGTGGAGGAGTTAATTGAACTGTTAGAGGAGCATCAGTTACAACACAGCCGGCACAATCAAGGCTACTATTATTGGGTGCGATCGCAATCCTATAAAACAGATACAGAAAAAGCAGCGCGACTGATTTATCTAAATAAAACTTGTTACAACGGACTCTACAGAGAAAATTCCAAAGGTGAATTTAATGTTCCCATAGGCAGATACAAAAAACCTAACATTTGTCAAGCAGATTTATTGCGAGCCGTATCATCTGCCCTTGCTTCCGTTCAAATTGAAGTTAGGCAATTCGATCGAGTAAGGGATTTTGTCAAAAGCAGTGAAGACTTTGTTTATTTCGACCCACCTTATCATCCTATCAGTGCCACGAGTAACTTCACAGCTTACAACCGGCATAACTTCAAAGAAGCCGAACAACTGCAACTGAGAGACGTTTTTGCAGAACTCGCCGAACGGGGTGTGAAAGTGATGCTGTCTAACTCTCATTGTGATTTCATCAAGAAAATTTACACAGACTCTCAAGCTTTTAAAACTGCTAGGATGCCACAATTAATTGAAATTTCAGCAGCTAGGGGAATCAATTCTAATAGTTGTAAGCGTGGCAAAGTCAAGGAATTATTAATCCGTTCATTTTAAAGACGTAAGCCAATATCCAAAAAACAGAAGAGCCAGATACCAGACAAAACATAAGACTAATCTCCAAGCATTATGGAATAATAATTGGTTCTCAAACAATCAATTTTTAGGTTAGTTATCTTACAGATGTTTATTGGCCCAAGTGATAAACCCTTCGAGCTTGTAAACTCCCAATAGATTTGGATTATCAGCAATTTGTTTTTTGAACCACTCGATCGATCCTTGCCTCATGCCATCACCACCAACTATCACAATAGTTGGCACATGATAGCAATTTTTAATATTTAAATTAAGGTAAGGATACTTTTCGTCAACAGAACCTTTATCTTCTTGCCACTTACACTCAACGATTAAACCCTGAGAAATTGCCCCAGAACCAACAATATAAAAATCGACATTTATTTCAGTTTCATAAATGCTAGACCCGATATATACCTGTTTGGCATACCGCTTAGGAATTTCCGTAGAAACTAACAGCCAATCCCGCTTGCGCTTTTTCGGTAAATGAGGGCAAATTTCGAGATAGCCGTGAGCTTGTAAAGTGCCTGCAACAGTTGTTTCTAAAACAAAACCAGTTTGATTAGCCCGACAACCCCTATTCATCTTGTTTGCTCCTGAATATGCTGTGAATTAAGCCGATCGCACTTCAATCACGCCCCGATCGAAAACCCGCTTATCAGTACCGATCGCACTCACAAACATCCGGTCTTCATAAACATCAAAGGTAGCAAAACTCAACCGACTAGCAGCATACTCCGTCCATTCAGAACGCCCCACCGGACGAGTACCAGCACCAGCACCACAAATTAAATAAGTAGTACCATTAATCGATCGAGTCCGTTCATAACTATGCTCATGTCCGTTAATATAAAGCTGCACGCCGTACTTTTGAAACATGGGTGTCAAAGTCTGAATAAAAGGTTGATTTAATCCGTAAATACCAGAGGAATAAACCTGGTGGTGTCCGAAAACAACTTTCCAAGGTGCAGTGCTCTGGCTCAACTCTTTTTCCAGCCAAACTAACTGATTTTTCCAGTCAGCATTATCATTAGTATCTAGGGCAAAAAACTGGACTGATTCGCGCCGAAAAGTGTAGTAGCGACCAGCCATATTAAAGCCTGGGTATTTAACTTGCAAGTCGCCGTTAGCTGTACGGATATCGTGATTTCCCAGACAAGCATAAAACTTGACACCCTGTTGTAATAAGGGCTGATAGGGTCGTTCAAAAACAGCATTAATTTTTTCAAATTCGCCGTTATTATAGATATTGTCACCGGCGAGAATAGCCACATTAAAAGAGTTTTGCCCGTGATATTGCGCCATCGCCTCAGCCACAGCATATTGTCCCTCGGCACCAGTACCCGTGTCTGCGATCGAAATAAAGCGTAAAATAGGTGGTGTAGTGGGTAAAGGAGCGATCGCCCTTTCTCCCTCAACAGCAGAAAGTACAGCCGCATTGGCATCTGTGCCCCAAGAAGTCTGAAGCTGAAACATTTTCCAGATTCCAGCAAAACCTAAGCTGCTGAGACTGCCTAAAATCAGAAAGTAACGACGTTTGATGCTCATATTGATTCAGTGACAACTAAATAAAATGATAAATTAAGATTGAGATCTAGCAACAACCAAGAAAGTTAGGACGTTTTTAATCGCTGCAACTATTGCTGTGATTGCATTTTCATTTTTCCTTCTTCCTTCCCCCCAAGGGCGGTAGGGGGGTAAATTTTTCCTTCTTCCTTCTTTCTTCTTCCTTCTGCTATAACTCAACTAAAATTAATCCGATTTAAGTAGATTTGCAAGGCCCAAAGGCAGAAAAAATGTCAGAAGAACAACCAAACCAGCCAACTCCAGAATCCTTTGAACCTCCAACAGCGGAGATTGACTCAGCCCCAAACTCTGCAACTCCTGAAAGTATGGCAGCAGAAATTAACACGATTCCCACACCAAAAGTTGCTGTAAAATCTGATAGTAAGTCTGTAGCAACCAGCACTCAAGGTGGTTTTTTAGAGAAAGTCGGTTTACTTTGGCAAAGTATTGTGAAGCTAGTGCGATCGCTGTTACCCGCATCCCTCACCCAGAAGTTATCCGATCCCATTTTGAATGCAGCAATAGCAGCAATTGCGATCGTCACAGTCGGTTTAAGTCTGAATATTTTTTCGGGAAAACCAGCGGAGAAAATAGCCAATGCGCCTATCGCCCAAGTGATAGAATCGCCGACCAATTTTTCCGATTTTGTGGCACCGGAAACGCTACAGCAGCCACAGCCTATCGCCAAATTGCCAGAAGCGATCGCATCAGAAAAAGCCAAATCTGAATTCAAAAGCAACTTACCGGATTTAGTGGCACCGACAGCACCGAAAGCGGTAGAAATTGTCCCCCCACCGCCGCTGACACCGGAACAGTCTCTGATTGCTGGGATTCAAAATAAAGTTGATGAAATTACCGCTAGACTTGGTGGCGGTTTAGCTAAGTCCTTTGAAGCTAATTTTTCCAGTAGTCGGTTGACAGTAAAAGTAGCTGAAGATTGGTATGGGCTGAGCGAAACAGAACAAAATCAGATAGTAAATCAAATGTTTAAAGAAGCTAATTTACTAGATTTTAGTAATTTAGAAGTTTTGAATAAGGAAGGTAAACTAATAGCTAGAAGTCCTGTTGTTGGTTCAGAAATGATTATTCTGGATAGAATTGGAAGTTAGTTATTGGTTGTTAGTTATTGGTTGTTGGTTATTGGTTATTGGTTGTTGGTTGTTGGCGGTTCCCGGCCCTTCGACTCCGCGGTTCCTGAGCCTTGCACTGAGCGTAGCCGAAGGGTAGTCGAAGGGCAGCAACCGCAAAGTCGAAGGCTTGTTGGTTGTTGGTTGTGGGTTATTGTAACTAACAAATAACAAATAACCAATAACAACTAACAACTAACAAATGAAAACCAACAAATAACCAATAACTAATAACTACTTAGTCATGACTATTAAGGCTTCTTAATAGTCGGTTTAAAACCTTGCTTTTGGAAATAAGTTCGGAATACCTCATGAGCGACTGGTGCCGCTGACACAGCACCAAATCCACCGCCTTCAACTATAACTGCGATCGCAATTTCCGGTTTGTCAGCAGGAGCATAACCCACATACATAGAATTGTCAGGATGACCGGGCATTTCCACCGTCCCTGTTTTGCCAGCACTCAAAGGAATAGTACCATCATTCATGGCTTTACCAGTACCTTTTTTTACCACATCAATCAATCCCTGGCGAATCACATTCAAAGTAGCCGGCTTAATACCTGTTTGAACTTTTTTAGTAATTGGAGTATTGGTTTGAGAAGCCAGCAAATGTGGCTGCACTCGCCAACCACCATTGGCAATAGTTGATACCATCACAGCCAATTCTAAGGGAGTGCAAAGTACCAAACCTTGACCGATCGCCATTGTTACCGTATCGCCCACATACCAGTCTTCTCCATACATTTTCCGTTTCTCTGATGGTATCGGAACTTGACCGTGATTGGCGGCATCTAACCCCAAAAGTTCTAAATTAATAGTACCACCAATTCCCATTTTTTTAGCCCATTTAGCCATTTGTTCCGGCCCCGCAGCCATGCCTACTTGATAGAAAAATGTATTGCTGCTGTAGGCTAAAGCATCGCGGAAACCGATCGCACCGTAACCAGCACCGTGTTCGTTAAACGAAATTCCGCCGATGGTAATTGAAGAAGAACTAACCAAAGTCGAGTCAGGAGAAAATTTGCCCGACTCCATCCCGGCTACAGAAGTGACAATTTTAAAAGTGCTACCGACTGGATAACCTTGAACTGCTCGATTTAAAAATGGTTTGTCAGGTCCTTGCAGTCGGTCCCATTCTTTTTGACTTACCTTACGGGTAAAAATATTGGGGTCAAATGTCGGCCAACTACCCATGGTTAACAAAGCTCCAGTTTTAACATCGATCGCCACCACAGCACCAAGGCGATTTCCCAAAGCTTTTTCGGCAGTTTTCTGCATATCTAAATCTAAAGTTAGCTGTACAGGCTTGCCGGGAATCGGCTCTTTTACACCTAAATCTTGGATTTCTTCACCCTTAGCATTGACCTCAATCAAACGGCTTCCCCACACGCCCTCTAAACTGGGATTAACTAATTTCTCAACTCCCATTTTACCGACGATCATGCCCATCGGATATCCAGGATTAGCTTTTAATTCATCTAAAGTAGCTTCGCCGACGTATCCCAAAAGATGCGATGCTAATTCCTTATTGGGATAGTCGCGGCTGGATTCTGCACGAATCTCTACCCCCCGCAAAGTATTGGCTTGTTCTCCCAAAGCGACGAAGGTTGCAACATCTATATTCTTACTAATTGGGACTGGTAGGGCAGATTTATAGCCTGCTTTTTCGATTTTTTTGAGGATTTCATCCACAGGGATGTTGACTATGGGGCTGAGTGTAGTGGCTGCTTCTTGCCACTGCTGGGGCGATCGCTCTTTTGGCCACAAATATACCGATCGAGATACGCGATTGGCCGAAAAAATTTGCCCGCTACGATCTAAAATCTGACCGCGCACTGCCGCTACAGAAACTGGCCTAATCCGGTTGTTTTCTGCCCGTTGTCGGTTATAAGCTCCCTGAACCAGTTGCAGTTCAGCTAGCCGAAACAGGGGCAATGTAACTAAGGTAGTGACCAGGAGCATAAAAACCATGACTTGGAGCGATCGACTGCGACGCTGTGCAGGATGATCCAAGGCATTTTTGTCTAATTTGACTTGAGATTTAAAAGAAAAGTCACTAGCCATATAACTGAATCTACTCTTTTTTTTCAACTAACAGGTTGCAGCGGTTCCCATCCGGGAAAATTTGCCGATCGCCTAGTAGTTTTTTTTCTCAGAGTAAATCAAACCCAGATTCTGCCGATGGGTAGAGGAATTAGGGGGATTGTTTGATTAAGCTAAGTTTAAAGCTCTTGAATATTCAAATATCAAATTTTTTGACAATACAACTGTGAAGGAGGTATGGGCTATGGAGCCGATTGATTTGTTGATTGCTTGGCTGGTGACGGGTAGTAGCTTGCTGCTAATTTCTCAATTGCCGATCGGCGTTGAAATTGACAGCACACCGAAAGCAGTATTTGCTGCGGCGGTGTTGGGGATTTTGAATGTTTTAATTTTGCCCATTTTAAAAGCCGTTTTTTTAGTGCCGAACCTGCTGACCCTGGGCTTACTGTCGGGTCTATTTGCGTTTGTAATGAACGTGATTATTTTTGCCACTGCTGCTAAATTGGTTGAGGGATTTAGCTTGCGGAAGGGGATGTTGAGTGCGGTATTAGGAGCCCTCGCCTTGGCTTTAGTGAGCAGCTTCATTAATGGCGTACTAATTTAGCCGCATTCCCCGATGCACCATCGACTTAGGTAGGGGCAATGGCGGGTGGAATTTCCTCCGCTACTTGATGAGCCCCTACCAAATAATCTAGGTAATTCACCCCAATTAATAAATAATCAATAATAACTAACAAATACCCAATTTATAGGCGGCAACTTTATTGTCAATTCCCGTAATATCTGTACCGACAACCACAGCTTTAGCCCCTATATCTAAGGCTTTTTTTGCCATTTCTGGGCTGGAAATACCACCTTCGCAGATAACTGGAACGTTGATTTTTTTGATAATTTCAGCTAGTAATTCAAAGCCTGGTGGGCGCAGATTTTTGGTTTCAAAAGTGTAACCAAAAAGAGTAGTTGCTACTGTATCAGCACCTGCTTGGGCCGCCGCGATCGCGGCTTCTATGGTATCTACATCTGCCATGACTAATTTGCCCAATTCACTGTGAATACGAGCAATGAATGTCTTTAAATCTTCTTCTGGTAGGGGACGGTTTCTGAGAGTAGCGTCAATAGCAATGATATCAGATCCAGCATCGGCGATCGCCCGCGCGTCTTCAAATCGAGGAGTAATGTAAATCTCGCATCCCGGTAATTGCTGTTTCCAAATCCCGATGATGGGGGCGGATATTTGTTGTCGCACGGCTGCAATGTGGCTGGGGGTATCAATGCGCACCCCGGAGGCCCCTTGATTGATAGCCGATCGAGCCATGGCAGCAATCACGATGGGATCGTACAGGGGTGAGTCAGTAGGTGCTTGACAAGAAACAATTAATCCTGTAGGGATTTGACAATTAATCATTAGTGATGTACCGAGTTAGGATAGTATTTGCGATCGGGTTTAACCCGATCGCAATACTATGATACATTTATCCTCTGACAATAAATCCACCCTGCTTTTTAAGGGGGGCTGGGGGGATCTAAGACAAAAGAAAACACGCCCTAACCCCCCTTAAATGGATCGCATATCTCCCTTAAACTAACCGGAAACTCAACGCTGGTATTCAAGCCTCCTAAAAAAACTTATGAAATTTATCGGCATAGACTTAGGTTGGAGTTCTGGAGCAAGTGGTTTATGCTGCTTAAATTGGGAAAACAATCGATTGGAATTAATCGAGTGCGATCGCCAACAATCCCTCAATGACATTCTCACCTGGATCGAAACCCAAATCTCCCCAACAGAACCAGCAATCATCGCCGTAGATGCCCCCACAATCATCGCCAATGCCACTGGAATGCGAGAGGCCGATAAACTCACCCACAAACATTTCGGGCGCTACCACGCAGGGTGTTATCCAGCCAACCTTTCCCGCCCCTTCGCCCAAAAAACTGTAGAATTAGGCCTCAGTTTAGAAGCCAGAGAATTTGCTCACGCCCCAACTATTGAAGCTCAAAAGTTAGGCAGATATCAAATAGAAGTTTATCCTCATCCAGCCACAATAAACTTATTTAAATTAGACAGAATCATTAAATATAAAAAAGGAAAACTGGCAGAACGTCAACTAGAATTGATGAAACTCTGCCAGTATATTAGAGATATTTTACCAAACCTTGAACCCTCTCTAAATCTGCCTTCTAGCACAGGCAAGATACCTGGGAGTCTTGGCGGTTTAATTCCCTTAGAAATTCCCACCAGTATTGCCACCCTCAAAGCTTTAGAAGACCAGCTAGATGCCTTGCTGTGCGCTTATATAGGCGCTCACTGGTGGTACTGGGGAATAGAGCGGAATTTGGTCTTGGGCGATCGCCAAACCGGCTACATTGTCATTCCCCAACTTCCGTAAGGTCGAGAATTGGTAATAGGTAATAGGTAATAGGTAATAGGTAATGGGTAATAGGTAATTGGTAATAGGTAATTGGTAATAGGTAATAGGTAATGCCCTATGCCCCATGCCCTATGCCCCATTACCCATTACCTAGTACCCACCTAACAGAGAAAGGCTATACCTTCTAATGTGCCCAGAGAATCACACCAGGTTCATAGGGGCTGCTGAGATTTTCGTGCTTCGGCAAAACCCGGAGCGATAAACCTTGCAAGCCACTAGAAGTATAGGTAATGTCCGCCGTATAAAGACTAGCATTGTGACCATCTTGTCCCAAATACTCCATCACCATCGGCACACCACCAACAATTTCTCCGTTAACATCGATCGAACCTTGATACAGTTCCACTTGCACGTCAGCCGGCGTCAACCCCATCAGATTGATCCGAGCTTTAACATCGATCGACTGATTGACCTTAACTTCCTGATCTTGGGAAATATCAACAGCCTCAATCTTAATGTCGTGCCACTTTTGCAGCAAATTCTGCTTCCAGTGAGACAACTCCTTAGCCGGAGCGCAATTATCCTTAGTCATCGTGTAGAATCGATCGCTCACCGGGAAATAAGCCCGCCGCGCGTACTCCTTCACCATCCGAGTCGTATTGAACAAAGGACAATTCAAGCGAATAGAATCCTTCATTTTTTCCGTCCAACCGCGCGGAATTCCATCAGAATCCCGGTGGTAAAACAGCGGTACAACTTCCTTCTCCATCAACTCGTACAAAGCATTAGCTTCGACATCATCCTGATACTTAGTATCTTCGTAAAACTCCCCATGTCCGATCGGCCAACCGGTCCGAACATAATCAGCCTCATCCCACCAGCCATCAAGAATACTCAGATTCGGCAAACCATTCATCGAAGCCTTCATCCCGGAAGTACCAGAAGCCTCACGGGGGCGGCGCGGCGTATTCAGCCAGACATCGCAGCCCGACACCATCATCCGAGCGACATTAATGTCATAATTCGGCAAAAACACCATCGAACTCATCGTGTCGTGTTCGCGGATGAAGTGAACAATATCCCGAATCAATTCCTTACCCGGAATATCCATCGGGTGAGCCTTCCCAGCAATCACAAACTGCACCGGGCGGTTTTGGTCTCGCATAATCCGCATAATGCGATCGACATCACGCAAGAATAGCGTAGCTCGTTTGTAAGTAGCAAAACGACGAGCAAACCCGATGGTCAACACCTTCGGATTCAGAGCCTCCCGTGCGTGTTCGATCTCGCCTGGAGCAGCGCCCCGTTCCCGCAAAGTCTTTTGTAGCCACTCCCGCGCGAACACCACCAACTCCGATCGACAGCGTTCGTGATTCCGCCACAATTCCTCATCAGGAATCGAAGCCATCTTATCCCACAGGCGATCGTCCTTACGAGTCATTTCCCAGTCCGGGCCAAGGTAGCGATCGTACAACTCCTGAGTAGACTTAGCCACACAACTGCGAGCGTGAACCCCGTTGGTAATCGAAGTAATCGGCACTTCTTCCTGTGGCAAACCCGGCCACAGCCCCCCAAACATCGGCCGCGACACCACACCGTGCAAAGCCGCCACCCCATTGACAAAACTCGACATTTTGATAGCGAGAATTGCCATATTCAGAGGTGCGGAGGCATCCCCCGTATTTTCCCGGCCCAGGGCCAGAAAATCCTCTTGGGACAACCCAAAAATCTTGGGATATTGACCCAGATAGTGCATTACCATACTCGGCTCGAACAAGTCAAACCCCGCAGGGACTGGCGTGTGAGTCGTAAACATACTACTAGATATCACCACCTGTTCGGCTTCTGTGAAACTCAGGTGATGTTCCTCCATAAGTATGCGTATCCGTTCCAAAGCCATGAAAGCCGCGTGGCCTTCATTCATGTGATAAGCAGTGACAGTCAGCCCCAAAGCCTTGAGCATTTTCACACCACCAATACCCAGCATGATTTCTTGGTGCATCCGCAGGGTTTTATCACCGCCGTAAAGTTGGTCGGTAATATCTTGATCGTAGCGACTGTTCGGTTCAATATTCGTATCCATCAGGTACAGAGGCACCGTACCCACTTGCACCCGCCAAATCCGCGCGTAAACCTTGCGGCCCGGATAGTCTACCTCAATCCGCAATTCTGAACCGTCGGGATTCCGTTCCAGATGGAGCGGCATATTGTAAAAATCGTTAAGCGGATAACGTTCTTGTTGCCAACCGTCGGCATTGAGATACTGCGAAAAATAGCCTTCTTGGTAAAGCAAGCCCACGCCGACGAGGGGCAATCCCAAATCGCTCGCAGATTTCAGGTGGTCTCCAGCCAGGACGCCCAAACCCCCGGAATAAATGGGCAGGGCTTTGACCAAGCCAAATTCCATCGAAAAGTAAGCGTAGCATTCTTCCAGGTCTGTGCCCCGCTGTTTGCGGTACCAGGCGCGATTTTTGAGATAATCCTCTAACTGCTGGGCGGCTCGGTTCATTTGGGCAATGAAGCCTTTGTCTTCTGCCATTTCTTGCAGTCGCTCTTGAGAAATGGTCCCTAGCATCAGCACTGGGTTTTGGTTGCTGGAGTCCCATAGGTCTCTATCGAGGCGGCGGAATAAGTCTTTGGTTTCTACGTTCCAGTCCCAGTGCAAGTTGTAGGCAAGCTTGCGTAGGGGTTCGAGAATTGTGGGTAGGGAAGGGGAAACGTTAAATGTACGAATCGGCTGCATAGACAAATTTTCTATTGTTGGGTAGCGATATTTTCCTCTGTCTTTTGGCACAAGTGCGTTATTCTGCACACTATTTTAATTTTTAACTCGCTGACATCAACGGGCAAGCCGACTGGTTGAACCAAGAATCCCCGCGCGTTCACGCGCCCGGAGTGTCAATCTGGCGGTTGAGGTAGGAACACCAATCAGCTAAACTTGTATCCGATCGCCAAATTAACTACAAGGCAGTCAGGAACTCCCTGAGTCAACGCCACGCTCGCTTGTAAGAAATTGCAAGCTTAACAAGCCTTTATAACCAGGTCGAAGCGAACACATTCGACTACGCGAGCGTGCACCGCATTACCCCGAAAGGGAGATTGAGGCAACCATACCTCACAGGAGAGGCAACCATACCTCTCCAACCCCGAAAGGGGATTGAGGGAGACTAAAGTCCCCCTTATAGTTTCCCTCTCAGGTCTAAAGACTCTGAGTTGCCCACTTACCGAGCTTTTTTATGACTACTTCTGCACAGAAAAACCAGACCGAGATTTCCAATACAGTCTCATCAAATCCACAAATGTTATCTTTCCTGAAAATTATTGAGTATTTATCCCTAGCTGCTTTTGCTGGTGTATGCATCCTTACCAGAGTTTTTCCAGACAATCAACTTGTCGTTATCTGGGGAGCTGTTTTTCTCTCTAGCTTTATTTTTATGTTTCTGACCAATAGACAATTGGCTCAGAACTCTAGGAATCTTACTAATCAGTTAGAACTCGGAAGAAAAGCTGAATTATATAGTTATCTGTTGAACCCGAATAATTCTTCAGAATACAATCTGACAACTCCCGTGAGAGTAAAGGCTTTACGATATTGCCAGGAGTTGATTGACGACTATAAAAAGACTAGAGAGACTTCGAGAAATATTTATTATACTTTCCAATTGGCAACCGTTATTTTATCGGGAGTCACACCAATTTTAGTATTGGTAGACAAATTGGAACCAGGTCAAACTTTGCTCAAGTGGCTGCCCGTAATTTGTCCCGCTGTCGCCTCAATAGTCGCCAGTATAGTTACCTCCTTTCCTTTTCAGGAGAATTGGATTTCTGCTAACACGACTGTGGAATTGTTGGAAGCGGAACAGGAGAAATTTATATTGGGAGTGAGTCCGGCTTATCGTTGTTATGATGTAGCCGACGAAGCCCAACATCAACAAATGACAAAAATGGCAATAGAAAACTTTATCAATCAGGTGAATGAAATTCATCTTAAGCAAATCCAAAAACCAGATGAGACACGATCGAATGAGCAGAATACAGAGCCAGATCAATCTACTGAGTCAAAGCAGGGGCAGAGTTAACGAAGCTGACAATAAGCTGTTACGCAGATCGATCGTATAATAGACGTCTCCAAAAAAGGCTGTCAAAGGGAGGTAGGATGCCTAACCCCTACTCCCCACAGGAAATATGGTCGATGTCTAATAGAAAGACAAGACAAGTAATTGCTGCACAATCGGTTCTACCAAAGATGCAGAGGCTCTCACTTAGCCCGAACGCCCTCACCCCTCCTTCTCAAGCAATTTTTGCCTTTTTCAACAGAGAATCGATCAAAATTTTAGTAGCATCATTGGCTGATAGGGGAGGGCTAAAGTAGTAGCCTTGAATTTCTTGACAATGGAGCGATCGCAAACATTCCAACTGCTGTTTCGTTTCCACCCCTTCTGCCACCACATTCAAATTCAAGTCTCGCCCCAGAGTGGCTACAGCATTGGCGATCGCCCTTTCCGACAGGTCATTGGTCAGCCCGCTGACAAAAGATTTGTCTATTTTCAATATATTAAGTGGAAATTTTTTGAGATAAGTTAAAGAACAATAACCCGTTCCGAAATCATCCAGCGCAATCTGCACTCCCATATTCTGCAACTGCGTCAGCACTTTTTTCGTATACTCCATATCTTGCATCGCGGTACTTTCGGTTATTTCCAACTCTAAATACTTCGGTTCTAGACCAGTTTTTTCCAAGCAATCCGACACCATTTTTAATAAATTGAATTGCTGGAATTGCCTCGCCGAGAAGTTAACTGCTATCCGTAAATCTGGCTGTAAAGCATCCTGCCAAGCTTTGTTTTGTTTGCAAGCAGTTTCCAGAACCCATTCCCCAATCGATACAATTAGCCCATTCTCTTCCGCGATCGGAATAAACGTATTGGGATAAATCAAACCTAATTCTGGATGATACCAGCGCAGCAACGCTTCCATGCCCTGTATCTTCCAAGTAGTAATATTCACTCTTGGCTGATAGTAAAGCTCAAATTCTCCTTGTTCAGGAGCATCATGCAGCTTACTTTCTAAAATCAGCAACTGACTGCCTTGAGGATTAATTGTTGAGTTATAAAACTGATAGTTATTTCTTCCCCTTTCTTTCGCCCGGTACAAAGCAGCATCTGCATTTTTCACTAAAGTTTCCGCATCCTCTCCATCATCGGGATAGAGAGCAATCCCGATGCTGCTAGTGATGTGCAGTGACTGTTCTTCCAGTTTAAATACAGGCTTTAAACTCTCTTGTATTCTTTGAGCAGTTCTGACTGCATCTTCCGGCGAATTGATGTCTGGTAGTAGCACTGTAAATTCGTCCCCACCCCAGCGGGCCACCGTATCCGTTCCTCGCAAAGTGTCGTTGATGCGGGCGGCAAAAATTTCCAACAGTCGATCGCCCGCTGCGTGACCTAGGGTATCATTAATCTTCTTGAACCTGTCTAAGTCTAAAAACATCACAGCTAATATTTTTTTGCTATTTTTAAGCTGTTTTAATGACGTAGAAAGTCGCTGGTTAAAAAGTATACGGTTAGGCAAGCCAGTAAGTTGATCGTAAACAGCTTGATAGCGAATAATTTCTTCAGCTTGTTTGCGCTCAGTGATATCCATCATAGTGCCGATTGCCCGCACCGCTTTGCCACTTTCATTACGGATAATATAGCCCCGGTCTAGCACAAAAACATATCTGCCATCCGCACAGCGAAAGCTATATTCTTCTAACCAATATTGAGCCTCCCCTGCTAGGGTATTATTGAAATTATTTATCACTTTTTCCCGTTCTTCGGGATGAATCTTATCTGACCAAAATCCCAAATTGATAGTCTGATTATTATAAATTTTATAACCAAATAATTTATCAAATTCTTCGCTCCACCATAATTCTTCATTCACCAAATCTAAGTCCCAAACAGCATCATTTGTCGCTCGCGTCAGCAGGTTAAACCGTTCTTCACTTTTACGCAATGCTTCTTCAGCGCGCAGCCGTTCCGTGACATCCCGAAAACTAAAGACTCTGCCACTAATTTTTCCTCCCGTGCGCTGTGGTAGAGAGTAGCGCTCAAAAATTCTACCATCTTTTAATTCGATGATATCGTAACTTTCTAACTCCGGTAGCTCGGACAATTCTTGAGAGCGTTTGAGAAAAGTTTCTGGATACTTTAATTGATTAATTCCAAACCCTAAAATTTGATTATTAGAGCGGGAATCGAGCAGGAAATCCGGCACTTGCCACATTTGGGCAAACTTGCTATTAAAGGTGAGAATTTTTCCTTGGCTGTCAACGGCAAGAATGCCATCAGCAGTGGATTCAATGGTGGCTTGCAGTAAGGAAAGAGACCTTTCTAGTTCTAAATCTGATAATTTGCGATCGCTAATATCAAAAGCAGTGACTAATATAGAACCTTTTCGCTCAAACTTAATCAGATCTAATGTTGCTTCTATCCAACGTTCCTCTCCGCTTTTTGAAATAAGTAAAATTTCATGTTTTAAATTACCTTTTTTGCGATGTTCGCTAACTTTTCCCCACTTTTTAACTACGGAACGAAACTCAGGATGAATTAAATCATACAAATCCATTGATAACAATTCTTCGCGACTATATCCCGTAATAGCTTCCGTTTGAGAATTGACATAGCGCAATTGTCTGCCTTGATAGATAAATGCAGCAGCATTCACAGTTTCTACCAGTTGTCGAAACTTTTTTTCACTGCGACGCAAATCTCTTTCTACCCGCTTGTTTTCCGTAATATCTTGGGCTACATATAATTTGCCACTTACCTCGCCTTTTCCATCGCGAATAGTGGAAATAGATAGGAGTACAATTATCTTTCTGCCATGTTTCGACACATAAACTTTCTCGACGTTGCGGACAGAATCTCCCGCTGTTAAATTTTCAGTGTCTCGCCCAGCCAGCGGTAATTCTGTTTTCTTAAAAATGGTGGCTATGGGTTTCCCGATTAACTCTTTTTTCGAGTATCCTAAGAGTTGGCAGGTAGCATAATTTAACGATAAAATATTCCCGGTGGGCGTAGTGGCAACGATTGATACACTAATATCTTCAAAAATATCCAGAGCGTATTCGGCAGTTTGTTGCAAATCTTGAGTCATTTTCGCAATAGTATGCCCTATATTCGGCTCGTTGTTTCTCGCTTCTGAATTGAGATTTTTGGCTGAGTTACTATTAATATTTTTCCCATTTAAATTAAATTTTACGATCGCCTTTAATAACATACTCGCCATATTAGTTCTCATCAATAAAGAAACTAATACTGACATAAAAGCCAGATAATAAGCTATCTGATTTAAACTATAATTATCTGTTGGATTTTTATTGGTATCCGTATCTATAAAAAAATCTGTAGAGGAATTCCTCACCTTAATGCCATCGGATTTGTTAACTAAATCGACTTTGCCAGCAGGAGTAGCTCCCCAATCCCCTGGCGAATCGTCATAATTCTGAGGCAATACCTGACTGCTGTTTACAGAAAAATTACCGTATTGGTTGGCGGCGTTTCCTGGCAATAATTTCAAATTAATAGAGCCGATTAGACAGAAAATAGCACCAGTTAAATATCCTAAAAGTAATTGACCAGTAATTTTCATTTGCTCCCGTTCCTGATTTTAAATAAATCATTATCACCTTATCAAAAGGTGGAAAAATTGACTAGAGTTTTAAGTATACAAATCAAAATATCACAGCTTAATTTAACTTTATTTTTGCCAGTAAAATTATATAGCATTCGTAAAGTTTTTTACCCCACCCCAACCCTCCCCTTATTAAGGGGAGGGAGTAAGAAATTCACAAATGATTTAGGATTGCTATAGCATTCGTAAAGTTTTTTACCCCACCCCAACCCTCCCCTTATTAAGGGGAGGGAGTAAGAAATTCACGGCGCGTGATGCGAGGATTGCTATATAAATATTCAAATCATCCTCCCAATCCACTACAATCTTAATATTATTTTGCAATATGTCATTGGCCATTGTGCCAAAAATTATGCGACATTATGCCTAGACAGCACCCGCGATCGCCCTCAACTAAAAAAATTCTAACAGAGAACTCTCGGAGACCTGTCAGAAAAATCAACAATTAGCTTAAAATCTATGCAAAGGTCCACTAATTGAAACAATGAGTCAGACACTGCCAGAACTCCAAACAGAAGTCCGCACCATGCAAGCCGAAATTGCCACCCTGCAAGAGTCGCGGGAAAAACTTTACAAACAGCGCTCGTCCTGCCGCGTCACAGTCAGCTTTCCCAAAAACAATACCCCGGAAGCTATTGCCGAGTTCCACCGACAAAATGCTGCTTTTGGCGAACAATGGTTGCAGCAACTCGAAGAGATTGACCGAGAAATCAGAACTCTGGAAAAGCAATTGCAACAAAAACAGGTTTTATTTGAATATAAACAAGCTGAAATGGACAAAATGCTAGCCCAACAGCACTGGCAAGATATAGAAAATAAAGTTCAAACTGGGGAAAAGCACTTGGAAGCACAAGCCAGGCGGATTAATCAGATAGCAGCCCAGCTAGAAGCGGAAATACGCACTTTCAAAGCGCTGTCTGATGAGTTGACTCCCACTTATGCTGAGTGGTTTCAACAACCAAATCAAGTTGTGGAATTTTCGGCAAACACTATCCCTCAAGCAGTTGCAAAAAACAATGGGTTTGTAGTAGAAAGTAAAGATATAAACTGGGAATAACCATCAATATTTTTGATTAAGGTTCTGGGGAGAGTTAACGGGCATAATTTCTCACTCCCCCATCAGTCATGTACCTAGGTTTTCGTTCCTGACAGCATCAAAATTTTACCTGTTAATGAAACAATTAATTTGGATACTTGTATTTATATTTGCGATTGGAGCTGCCAGTTTGGGTTCCTATTCGTGGCAGCATTTGTCACCAGTAGCCGAAGTTGGGAGGGGAGGCAATATTACCATTTCCCAAAACCCCTCTGCTTCGCCACTTCCTGCTACCAAAAAAGCAGTGGATTTTCCCCAAATTGACCAGTCTCGTTTGTGGAAACACCTGGAAAATTTAGCCGGAGAACGGGATCGAGAGAGCGATCGATCTTTCACCAGAAATTACATTTCTGAACAATTGAAAATAGTAGGATTTTCCCCCCAATTGCAACCCTTCGAGAGAGGAACTAACATCTTCGCCGAAAGAAAAGGTACAGACTCAACAGCCGGTGCAATTCTCGTCGCCGCCCACTACGATACTGTACTCAAATCACCCGGTGCTGATGATAATGCTACCGGAGTTGCAGTAGCTTTAGAAGTAGCACGACTGCTAGCAGCCCGTCCCACACGTCGGACACTACAAGTGGCATTTTTTGATCGAGAAGAAATCGGACTTTTAGGTAGTTTAGCATTTACCAGTAGTCCCGCGCGGTTAAAAAATTTGCAGGGAGTTGTAGTCTTGGATATGGTGGGTTATGCTTGCCATACTGCCGGATGTCAGCGATATCCCGAAGGGTTGACACCGGAAGCTTTTCTGGATGCAGCGGGGGTGACTTCTCGCAACGTGGGTGAGTTTCTCGCAGTGATTGGTGATGCGGAACATCCGCAGTTATTGGGTAGTTTTGCGGAGTCGAGAAAAGCAGGTTTACCACCGATAGTGACGCTACCAGTTCCTCTGAAAGGGGTACTGACCCCCGATGTTTTGCGCAGCGATCATGCGCCTTTTTGGTATCAGGGAGTTGGTGCTGTTTTGGTGACAGATACGGCTAATTTGCGATCGCCCCATTATCACCAATCTAGCGATACCCTAGCCACGATCGATCGACCTTTTTTCGCCGGTTCTGCTCAAATCGTTGTCAACGCTACTGCTAAATTATTAGAACTGCTGTAAATAGCGTAGTGCTGCTGCTTGCACTAGGTGTATTTTGTCTATCCATTCTCAACCCCCTGTAAATGCTCGAAAAACCCACCCAAAAAACAGCACGCTCAAGAAAATTACACCAGCAACAATTAACGCCAAACCCAACAGTAAAGCCGCCACAAATAACCAATCAGCTTTTTTCCCAGCAGGTTCAGGGGAACCTAAATGAGCATCCAGCAATTCTATATTTTTGACATTAGCCTTCCAAGCAACATCCAACAAATCTCCAGCCACGGGTACAGTCCCAGCAACTGTATCAAACACGATGTTAGCGGCCATTTGTACTAAAGTCTCTTGTGGCACTCCCATTTGGGCAGATTTAAACACAACATAACCTGCAAAAATGGAACTGATTAAATCACCGCCACCCGGTATCAGTCCCAATATCGGATCGAGTCCAATCCGGTATTTGGTGCCGGGGATGGGAATTGCATTGTCTAGTAAATTGCTGATGCGACGGAGACGGCGCAAGGATGCAACATGGGATTTGTTGGTAGTGTTTGGGGATGAATTTTGTATAGGAGAACGAGACATTTAGATTACTCCTGACTTTATTTTTTTGTTCGCGGAGGAGGACGAAAATTTTTGTAGAAGCGATTGCGATCGCCTAATCATATAAAACCCTCTCTTCATCGTGCTGTATTAAACTCTCTCTTCTCTTCCTTCGCGTCCTTAGCGCCTTCGCGGTTAAATCATTCCGATACAACCGGAATTGGTATCATTTTTCATAACACTGAGAAACCCGGTTTCTATTCAAAACCGGGTTTCCTAATTCTAGCTGATGGCTGTTAGTTTAGCCTGCTATTTGTTGCCTTCAGTGAAGTCGGCATCAATTACATCGTCACCGCCGCCTGTGGGGCCGCCGTCTCCAGGGCCACCAGGGCCACCAGGGCCACCAGGGCCACCTGCTTGCTGGTACAGGTTGCTGCTAACAGCGTAGAATGCTTGTTGCAACTCGGTTGTGAGGGTTTTGATGCGATCGTCATCTTCGGTTGCGATCGCCTCGCGCAAGTCCTTAAGCAGCCCTTCAATCTTAGTTTTGTCAGATGGGGGAACTTTATCACCCAATTCTGCCAACTGCTTCTCGATTTGATAGGCTTGAGAATCAGCTTGGTTTTTGCGATCGATCCGTTCGCGACGTTCTTTGTCAGCAGCCGCATTGGATTCGGCTTCCTTCACCATGCGCTCAACTTCATTGTTGGGCAAAGTGGAAGCACCAGTGATGCTAATAGATTGCTCCTTACCAGTACCTTTATCTTTAGCAGCTACATTCAAAATACCGTTAGCATCGATATCAAATGTAACTTCAATTTGAGGGACGCCACGGGGAGCTGGGGGTACTCCATCTAAGCGGAATGTTCCCAAATCTTTGTTGTCGTTTGCCATTTCCCGTTCGCCTTGTAAAACGTGAATTTCCACGTTTGTTTGGCCGTCTACAGCAGTCGAGAAAGTTTCTGACTTCTTAGTAGGAATAGTGGTGTTGCGGGGAATGATTTTGGTCATCACGCCGCCCAAGGTTTCGACACCGAGGGACAGGGGAGTAACATCGAGCAACAGGATGTCTTTGACTTCGCCTGCCAGTACGCCTGCTTGAATGGCGGCACCAACTGCTACCACTTCATCCGGGTTTACCGTTTGGTTGGGGTCTTTGCCGAGGATTTTTTTGACCAGTTCTTGCACGGCTGGAATGCGTGTAGAACCGCCGACTAAGACAACTTCATTAATTGCAGATTTGTCTAGTTTGGCGTCACGAATTGCGTTTTCTACGGGGATGCGAGAGCGATCGATTAAATCCGAGCAGAGTTCTTCAAACTTGGCGCGGGTCAAGGTGGTGTCCAAGTGTTTTGGCCCGTCTTGAGTCGCGGTAATAAATGGCAAGTTGATTTCTGCTTGGGTAACGCTAGACAGTTCAATCTTGGCTTTTTCTGCTGCTTCTGTCAGGCGTTGCAGTGCTTGTTTGTCTTTGCGGAGGTCAATGCCTTCGGCTCTTTGGAATTCTCCGGCGATGAAATCCACAATTTTTTTGTCGAAGTCGTCACCACCAAGGTGAGTGTCTCCAGAAGTTGCCAATACTTCAAATACACCGTCGCCGACTTCCAGAATCGATACGTCGAAGGTACCGCCACCTAAGTCAAATACGAGGATGGTTTCGTTGCTCTTTTTATCTAACCCGTAGGCTAAAGCTGCTGCTGTAGGTTCGTTGATAATCCGCAGCACTTCAATCCCGGCAATTTTGCCAGCGTCTTTAGTAGCTTGGCGCTGGGAGTCGTTGAAGTAAGCGGGAACGGTAATTACTGCTTGGGTGACAGTTTCGCCTAGATATTTGCTGGCGTCTTCTACCAGTTTGCGCAGAACTTGGGCAGAAATTTCTTCTGGCGCAAATTGCTTGCCGCGGGCGGGACAGTCGAGTTTGAGGCTGTTTCCGACTTTGAGGACTTTATAGGAAACTTCTGTGGTTTCGTGGGTTACTTCGTCAACGCGGCGGCCGATGAACCGTTTTACTGAGTAAAAGGTGTTTTCGGCGTTCATCACGGCTTGACGCTTGGCGATTTGTCCGACAAGTTGATCGCCATTTTTGGTGAATGCTACGACGGAAGGTGTGGTGCGACCCCCTTCAGCGTTGGCAATGACGGTGGGTTTGCCGCCTTCCATAACTGCGACGCAGGAGTTTGTCGTACCTAGGTCAATTCCAACTACTTTTCCCATAGGGGTGTTCCGGCTCCAATCTCTACAAAATTTTGGTTTTCTATCTGTGTGATAGTCTGGTTATTCAGGACTGCGATTTCACCTGGGTAGGTGTACGGATAGTGAGTCCTGCTTTAATACAGTCTTCGATAGGGTGATTATCTCTATACTGCGGGCGGTTAGACCTTGGGATGAAGGCGTGTTTACCGAACCTGTGAGGGACGGTTGCATTCATCGGCTTTGCAGCGCTACAGTTGTTGACTGCTTTTCTTTACTCTTCCTAATGTACGGGGTTTGAGCGATCGGGGTATTGTGGCAAACCGTATAATTTTTGTTGTATTTGCCGTCTTTGTTGTATAAATTTTGTGTGGTTGGTAGGGGCGATCGCTTTTTTGGCTGTTCTGCCTGTGTGTGCTATAAACTTAGCGGCTGTTCATCTTTTACTTAGCGCATCGCAAAGAAGAGGAGTTAGAAAAGGGCGATCGCCCGTACCAACCAAAAAAGCGATCGCCTATTTTTCACGAAAGAGCGATCGCTCTTTTTTGCCGCAGATATATCACCCTTAATCCAAGTATAAATGCAATATTTGCAGCACGGTTATTAGCATCATTGCTGACTATTAATATGGGACGGCGTTTATCCATCTCGGAACCCACCGCAGGGCTGAGGTTTGCATAGTAAATTTCAACAGGTTTCATCTGTCAGTCCATCTGCAACTGTCACGTCCGAATCCGGGTCATTTTCTAGAGATGCTTCTCGGTAGGCCGACTCTAGTTCCAAACGCCTCAATAACTTCAGTGCTACTTAGACATCTCCTAAAAAGCTTGTCAAGAACAGGCATCCTGCCTGTTCCACAATAATACCAATTTAAAAAAAGAATGCAACATTAGTCTTGTCCCTCCCCTTTATAAGGGGGGGTTAGGGAGGGTCAAAGATTATTGCACGATTTTAGAGAAATAGTATAATTATGGGAGATGTCTCTTCTATTACTTGGGAGTCAGATTCGCATCCCTTGGCAATTTGGTAACAAACCCGGTTTCGGACCGCCCGTGCGTCCAGGACTGTTCATGCAGCCTCGGTCAAAGTCCTGACACGCAAAACTTCATTAGACATCAACGGTTCAATTTGCGACTCAGCTAAGGTAATTACAGCTATAGTTTCACCTAAAGCATTAAAAACTTCGAGACTGTAGCCATCCTCATCGGGGTGGGGATGATGCTCAACAATAGTGGCAATATCTCCTCGACAGAGTTTGTACTTGGGTACATCGGTTCGTAATGCTACTCTTTTAAACAAAGGAAATTTCATTTTCATAGCTCCTTATACATCACATTGCCAATTTTTATGCTATATTAGATTGGGGTTAATCTGTTTAAAAAAAGAATTAATGTATGAATTTGCGCTTTTATATAGATCCTGAAACTGATTTACCTCATATCTATGAGCATGGAGTCAATGAGGTAGAAGTTGAGGATATACTGAGAAAGCCAGGTGAGGATCGTTTGGGGCGTGAAGGTACGCGGGTAGCTATTGGTCAAACTATAGATGGCCGTTATCTTAAGATAGTTTACGTTCCTGAACCTGAGTCATATAGCGCTTTTGTTATAACAGCGTATGAGTTAACAGGTAAACCTTTGAGTGCTTATAAACGCCGACAACGTGGTAGGTAAATATGGCAACACAAAATAAATTTCCCTTGGATTGGGATGAACAGCGAGTACGCCAAACGATCGAACATTACGATCGACAGTCAGAAGATGAAGCAGTAGCAGAAGATGAAGCAGCGTTTGACAATAAAGATCAAGCGTTTGTCCAAATTCCTTTTGAGTTATTACCGTTAGTTAGAGAGTTAATCGCTAAACATTATGCCAGTGTTTAAGACCAGATAAATAAAGGCGATCGCCCTTTTTTACCACAGATAAACGCGCATAGAATAAGGGCGATCGCACCTCACAAAAGAAAATGGAAATTTTAATTATGCCAATTGCACAACTATTTCCTCTGCTTAGTAATTTATCTCGTGTGGATAAATTAAGAGTAATAGAATTTTTGGTCTCTGAGTTAGCAAAAGAAGAAGGTTTGGCTAACTTAGAGTCGAAAGATAATTATTTTGAGATGTTGCATAATTCCGATGAAGGAGCACGTCAATTAGCACAGTTTTTAGAGGAACAAAAGCAACTGCAAAATGCTTAATGGTGAAAAATACTCTTTTGCCTCTAAATTCGATCGCTTTGGCGAGGTATCTTATGCGCCTTATTTACCGATAATATTAAGCTATCGAAACCAGTCAATTGAAATGATGGGGTTGCTGGATACTGGGGCAAGCATGAATGTTTTGCCTTATGAAATTGGTTTACAATTAGGGGCTGTTTGGGACGAACAAACCTTTGTTATTTCTTTATCTGGAAATCTGGCAAATATCGAGGCTAGGGCTTTGTTGTTGTCAGGGACAGTCAGCAGGTTTGCACCAGTTAACTTGGCTTTTGCTTGGACTAGACAAAGAAATATGCCGCTCATTTTAGGAAGGTTAAATTTTTTGGCAGAGTTTGATGTTTGTTTTTATGTATCTGAACTAGGATTTGAAATTGCACCTAAGCAATCTCACTAATAGGTGGTTATAAGGGGTCGCCCTTCCACACAAAAGAGCGATCGCCTCATAATATCTTTAGGGGCGATCGCTCTTTTTTGAAAGGGGATGAAAAGAGCGATCGCGAATTAGAAGGGTAAAGGAATCGGAATCGGAACGCGATTACGAATTTCTTGTTCAACTCGTTGCTTAACTTCGTTTTTAAGGATGTTAGCAGCGACACTGGCAAGGCTGACATCGCCACTGGCTGCCACATCAAATAAACATCCTTCTAGGCGTTCGCTCGGTACTTCAGCTTTACGACAAGTTTCTTCCGCAAGTTGTACGGCTTGGGGGGCAAGCATCCGCAATATCTTGAAACCATTAGGAAAGGATTTATTAGTGAAGCTATCAGTATTTTTGCCAGGGGGGTAATCAAACAGTGATTCTGTTTGGGAAATCCGCCAACTATCGCCGAATTGCCGATGAATGGAGTCTAAAAAAGCTTCGGTCAGTGGGTCGAGTGGAATAGGAATCCAGCGGCTAACATCAAAGTTACTTAATACTGATCGGGCAATGTTCATCGCTTCTTTATTTTCTGCAATGACGCGACCATCACGAGTCATAAAGTCGTCTGAGAGGTTGCCGTTGAAGTTGCCGAGTAAACCTTCGAGTTGACCCCGATCGCCTTCGGTTACGCCCGGTGTCACTTCAACAAGCTTGTTAAAAATCTTCACACTTACTTGCTCACCACTGGGCCACTGCACGAGGTAGCTGCCACTGCCCGTGCGAGCAACAAAGCCACCACCGGATAGGTTTTGTTTTTCCCCTGAAATGGTTTTGCCGTTAACGCGCAAGGGATCTTGAGTGTTGTTATCAGGGAAATCTTGGGAATAGATGGCGACGCGATCGTTGCCGACTCGCATAGCGGCGGCGATATTTATTCCCAGCGATGAGCTCGATCCATAGGGAGCTTCGCGAACTTGTACCTCGAAGTGTTTGTCTTTTGATCGGGTCAGGACAAACTCACCGATTGCGTGGTGATCGTATTTTTGACCGTCAAAGGTTGTGAGATGTGGCTCGCCCCACGATGAGGCATTGCCAATGACTTTACCTTCTATCGTGCCCAGTGCTTCACGAGCCGCAGCAGAAGCAGTATCCTCAGAACGATTTCTAGCGGCTTGTTCCCCAAGTCCAGAATAGTCTCCATTTCTTTCCCTGGAATAAGTTGATGCAGCAGATAATGCCGCAGTTTGAGCCGCGTCATCTACGGGATTTCCCATCTCTGATGCGTTGGCATTTCCTGATCCCAAAGCAGCAATTCCGCCAACACCAACGGCCACACCAGCAATAGTATTTTTTTGTGTCCCCACATTATTCAGGATCGATTGCATTGAATCTCCTATTTTCTTGACACCTCCCTGTAATAAATCTATCTGTTGAGGTGCCTGATCCTGACCTAATTGAATTGCTTGCTCCTCTCTAGATGTACCCGTATTCGAGTTATTGTTGCGTCTTTGATTACCGTTCCCTCCTGAGCCATTGTTCCCTCCTCGATTACCGTTTTGTGATGGATTATTGTTTGGATTATTTGGCCCTTTTCCACCGAATCCAGACTTGGGAGTATCTGGATTTTCCCGAGTAAAATAATCAACCTCATTTCCTGTTTGCAACATTGCTTCAGCTTGATTAGCTGTTGAATTTGCTCTTTCTGCACCGGATGCAAAATTATCAAAATTTGGGTTGGCACCCCATTTCGCTTTATAATTAGGTATACCACCAGCAAGCAGAAAAACTTCTTGTTTCTTCCCGATCTCTAGCTTACTCTTATTAATGTTACTAGCAAGCAGAAAAACTTCTTCTTTATTGCTAGTTTTTCTCTGTCTATTATTTCTTACAGGATACTTTGATTGACTTAATTTTGAAAGAAAAAAGTAAATCACCTGAGAATTTTGTTTTTCAACCTTGTCTGCACTACCCAAAAAAAGAGTGAAATCTTTGTTCGGAAAAAGCTTAATCTTCATATCGTCATCTGCAAAATCTACCTCAAGCATTTGCTCAAAAGGAACCCTACTGTTGTTGAGTACCGGATATTGAATTTCAGATCTACAATTAGAAGAACATTTGTCAATCCTCAAAGCTCCCTCAACCACTGAAAACCTCATAAACTTCCCAACCACCAAACCTGAAAAATCTGGTTGATAACTTCCAGCATATAGCCATATACCTTCTAAGTTAGGTACTTGTGTGGTGACGGTTGTCTGTCCCGTTGGGTTATCAAAATCAGGACGCAATGGCTGATTCGGCCCCGGATCTTGAGGAAACGGCGGCGCCTGCGGATTACTCCCAGGCCGCACACTCGGTGCATCATCAAACTCCCCCGGAGCTCGCTGCACCAACCAATCCGCAATATTCCTTTCCACAGCAGGCGGAGTCGCCGCCACCACGCGATCGGACGAATTAACTAAATTCACCGTGCAAATAGTAGAATTAAAACTAAAAACCGTACAAAGTGCAGCCGATAAAGCCCGATTTATAAACGTACCCGGAGCCAGCAAAGCACTCATTAAAAAAGCGAAAAAACTGACAATACCCAGAGCAAAAATACGAATACGACGCATAATTTACCTCAATTCAATGATTAAATAATGTTCCAATTAACCCTGTAGGGGCGGGCGATGCCCTGCCCCTACAACTCTAAAATGGCAAAAGTCTCCGAATTCCCCTCTGAATCACATCCTTAACTATCTCTTTACCAAAATCTGCAAACCAACCCTGCGCCTCCCCTGGTTTTACCTCTTCCGCATCCGCATTTTCCGCAGGTTTCTCATCCACCTTCAAAGCAGATTTCTCCATCCCCACCTGCGACATCATCCCCACAAAAGTATTAATCGGAATCGCTGAATTAAACCCCGTTTTTACTTCTTCTTGCCTTCCCCCAGCCTCATTTTGCACTCGACCAACTGTATCTCCCTGTCCGTGAATTCCAATCACTCGGCCGCTAACATCAAAAACAGGCCCGCCACTCATTCCTCGCCGCGTCACTGCGTCGTAACGCATCGTATATCCTTGATCGTTACTCGATCGCACATTAGTAACTTGCCCATTCGTAAACTGATATTCCCGTTCTTGACTACCCACACCCGCAGGCAAAGGATACCCCGAAATATAAACCCCTGAACCGATTTCGGCTTCATCGGAATTACTAATCGGTGCAACTGAATATTCCTCGTCACTCTCAAACATCACAATTGCTAAATCCGGCCCGATGTCATTATTCTGAAAACCTTTCACTTCCGTCACTTTATGCTCTTTCTTCTTAGAAGTAACAATCACGTACTCGGAATTAGGATTGATCACCACATGATTCGCCGTCAACACCGTGTAAATCTTGCCTTTCTTAGCAATAATTACCCCAGAACCGCCTTTGTCAGTAGCTAGAGTATTATTAATTTGTACTGTAGTAGGAACGGCAATTTTAGCTACTTCTCTAGCCGTTTTTGCCATTGCGGGCTGACCGATCGCAATTGTTGCTACCGCTACCGTTCCGGCTAGAATGCCGGGAATGTAATTAGACCGATTAAAACCTAAATTCATAAACTAACTCCGTTGATAATCTGAAACTAAATATCTTGCACTTTCTCGCCGATCCGACAGGGATTGAAATCCCTGTCTCAAAGCATAAGTCCACTTAAGTGGACTAACCGTAAAATTCAGTCCTCTTTAGAGGACTTTAGCTATTAGCCAGGGATTTTAATCCCTGGCGGATAGTGGGTAATTCGACGATCGACTGTAAGACGAAATAAATCGCAAATAGGTACTAATCGGAATTCCCCAACTAGAATTAACCATTTGCTCTAACATTCTCCCTGACGGTTCTGTTCCATCTTCAAAGGCATAAACTCCAAAATCTGGGTCGCGATTTTTTACCCGCCCATTAATGCCAATTAATAACCCCTGACTGTTAAAAATTGGCCCGCCACTCATCCCGACAGCAATATCATTTGTGTAACCCAAACGATAGCCTTGAGCGAGGGATTTTGGCGGCAGCACTGATACAACGCCTTGAGTAAACCGAAATGCTCGAATTCCTTGGTCGAAAGTAGTAGTTGAACTACCTCCCCGATACATCGGAAATCCTGCGGCAAATACGGGTTCTCCTACTGTTAATAAATCAGTGCTAATTCTGGTTACTTGATACTGAATGGAACTGCGAAATTGGACGATCGCCAGATCCGCATTTCCCAACTGCAACGGCGCTCTCAAAAGCCGATACCTCTGGCCATCCGGCGCAATAATCGTCTGCTGCTGGCTGAACGCCACAACGTGCCAACTCGTCAGCACCGTATAAACTTGCCCCTGTCGCCGAACGATCGCCCCTGAACCAGAAGCATTCGGTGTTAAAATTCGCACCGTCATCAACCTCGCCAAACGCTCAATATTGGCAGTTTGACTGTCAGCAACCCCATAATTCGCCATCACAGGTTGAGCGGCGATTCTTATTGGAAAAAGACTCGCCGCGATCGCACAAATTGCCACCATGCGTAGCAACTTGCTCACCTTAAAGCTCCCGCATTCCACCGCCAGTAGGCTGTTGAGGTGCAGGCTGATTATTGACCGGTGCAGGCTGATTGTTAGCCGGCGCAGGAGGTGCTACGGAGTTGCCGCCTTCTTCCCCTAACCGTGGGCGCGCGTCAATGTAGGGCATCGCATCGCTTTCAGACAGGGAAGGTACACCCGCTTGTCCCTCCCGCAACCCCATGAATTGATACAATGTGCGAACCGAGTCTTGACCTGGTTTGAGTGTATAAATCAAGCCGTCGCAGCGCCCGTTGACTTGACTAGCGGTGCAAATGACTCGCTGTCCGTTCATGTAGCCAACTGTCACATACTTTAGCTGTTTGTTTTGGCGGAAACTTTCCAAGCGCCCGCTGACTTCCCGACATCGTGTCATGGGATCGTAGCCAGAGTCGCGGAAGTAGTCGGAAACCCAGTTAATCCAAACCTCCCGTGCCCCTTGGCGATTTTGGTATACCGTCGCGGGCGAACCGGAGGAGGCATCGCACATAAAGCCTGATGCTGATTGACTTTGGCTGGGTTTAGCGTTCAAAGCTAGGCTGCCGATCGCGATCGCGCCCATTACCACGCCAGTCATTGATTGCCATCGGATCATTGTTAGCTCTCTTAAAAAACTAATTGTTTGCCAAAAACATAAAGCCGGAAAAAAGACGATCGCAATTCATGCAATCTTCACCACTTCCCCAGCCCCGCGAACCTCACATCCGTCCCGAACTAGGTTTTGTGTTTATTAAAATTGATTCAAACTTTAAAGCTGCCAGCCCTCACAGCCGTACAGCACAGATTCACTTTTGCTTTATTGACCTTGACAATATAATTTACACTATTCTCATGTACTTGTCAACATCCTACAGGGATAAATAATATCATGTCCGGTCGATCGTCAGTTCCAAACAACCTGTTGAAATCGAAATAATCAATATCTGACGCACCCTACAACTGACGCAACCTATAAGTTTAATTGCTGTTTTCACCAATCAATAAAGCCGCAGGAAAGTAATTCAGAGCTTCAGCAATTGCTAATTGACCGTTACTTTCTACAATCTGATTTGTAATCGCGTCTTTCCAAACAGACGGCATTTCCTCGGACAATTCTAGCTTCGTATCTTTCCAGACTTTTTCGCCTAGTGGCATTTCTTCTGCCTTGACTATCCCAGTCAAAAACCGAGGAGCAATGACAATAGCTGTTGTATTTTCGTAGCTGCGGGCAAAGGCGATGAGATTATCTTTAAATCTCCCAACTACTTCCAGTGGCTGATAATTACCTGCTTGAAAAACTTTCAAGTATTGTTTTCTGGCTTCGAGAACTCTGGTGGTCAAAAACAACTTAATTCTCGCATCTTCTTTGGTTGATATCAAATCTTCAATCAGTTGCAAAATGTCACTTTGAGCTTGTTGTTTAATTTCCTGCAACACCTGAATTCGGCGCTCAAAATCCACTGGACGGCGGTTATCTGGATCGACATGGCTTAAATCCCAAAATTCCGTACCTTGATAAATATCGGGGACACCAGGAGCGGTGATTTTTAGCAATGTTTGAGATAAGGAATTTAAAATTCCATAATCAGCTACTTTTTTCCAGAAAGGTGCGAATTTTTTGAGGAACTGATTTTGTTCACCAGGTTCGAGAACATGATCGACAAAAGTCATAAAGCCAGTCTCGTATTCGTTATCCGGTCTCAGCCAAGCAGTATGAACTTTGGCTTCGCGGACGGCTTTGATCACATAATCTTTCATGCGGTCAATAAAGTCGGTATTTTCGATTTCTTCAAACGGGAAACTACCGATTAAGGTTTGGTAAAAGAAGTATTCATCATTAGTGTCGGGAACCATACGATTCACCAAGTTGACTTTTTTGGAAGAGTTCAACTCTCTCCAAGATTTGACTTGCTGTTCCCATTCATCGGGGATTTCTGACAGTACGTTAATTCGGGCGCGCACGTCTTCGCCACGCTTGGTATCGTGGGTAGCCGTGGCATTCATTTTGTGCGGCCACACTGCTTGCTGATGTTGGTTGAATTGGTGAAATTCAGTGAGGGAGACGCCGAATTGACTGGGGTTTCCTCCCACTTCGTTGAGTGATAACAGTCTGTAATAGACGTATAAAAGTGTGTCTTCAATGCCTTTTGCCATCAAAGGGCCTGTCAACTGCTGGAGTTTCATCACAAAGTGGCGTCGCTGCTCTTTTTGTTCTGTTGTTAAGGTTTCTTCTGCTTCCAACAACAGGATTGTTTCGATGAAATTAAGTTCTTTTAGCAGCAGTGGGATTTGTTGTTTGGCTTTGGCGATCGCATCTTTTACATAAGTGCGATCGGACTCTCTCAAGCCTTCTTGATTAATGTAAGTTCGGTAAACTGGAAAAATTGCCAAAATTGCTGACAAGGCTTTTTCCAAGCCTGGGCGAGTAAAGTCATTTCCCTGTCGAGATTGACCGGATATATTTTTCAAAAGTTGAGCGAGATTGTCTACATCTCCCGCCAAGTTTTTCTCAATAATTAGCCTTTTTTTATCTATAAACAACTGTTCGTAGGGGACGCTGAGCCTAGTGAATCTGTAATATATATCGCTAAATTGCTGTTCGCGATCGGACCTACAAAAAACGCCGTTTACGTAATTCAAAAAGTCGTAACCGCTGGTTCCTTCAATGGGCCAGTAGGAGGGCAAATCTTCTTTGTGTTCGAGAATTTTTTCCACAGTGATGTAAATATCACCGATTCTGTGCCTCAGCCGTTTTAAATATTCTGTGGGATCGTAAAGTCCGTCGATATGGTCAATTCTCAATCCCGTAAATTTTCCTTCTTCAATCAAGTCGAAGATCAGAGCATGATTTTTATGAAAAACTTTTATATCTTCGACTTTTACCGAAATTAGTTCGTTGACAGTAAAAAATCTGCGGTAGTTAATTTCTTCTGCACCAACTTTCCAAAAAGCCAGACGGTAAAACTGCTCGGACAGCAAATCATCCAGTAGGTTAAAGCTTTCGGGATTCCCCTTTTCTCCATTAAAAAAATTGATATTTTCATCTATAAATTCTTTAACAATCGGATTTTGATTGTAGAGTTCCCACAGCAGTCCTTTGACAAAAGCTATCTGATCGTATCTTTCTTTTCCTTTGGTTTCTGAAGGAATATTCTTAATCAGATAAAGAATTCCCAAAAACTTGATAAAATCAGGATGACGTCTGCCTAATTCGCGGCCTAAATGTCCCAAGTTATGACTGATGAAATTCGCGTAGGATTGTATTTTGACTGGCAATTTTAAGCTATAGTAATTGATGCTTAACCCCAGGTCGTTGTATTTTAGTTTAATTTCGCCATTTTCGAGACACTCTCCATAAAAATTACCCAGCAGCGGAGCCAGCACTCGACCTCTGAGATGTTCGTAACCGTGATCCCATTCAATATCGAAGTAATCGAAATAGTCGGAATCTGGTCCGTGTTCCAATACATCTAACAACAGCAAGTTTTGAGTGTCGTAAGCCATGTGATTTGGGACGATATCTTGCAACCATCCCATTTTTCGGTTGTGGATTTCGTCGGTGAGTGCTTCAAAGTCTTCTGAGGTTCCTAATTCGGGATTGAGCTGATTTGAGTCAACTACATCGTAGCCGTGGCTGCTGCCTTTTCTGGCTTTAAATATTGGTGAAGCGTACAAGTCGGTAATGCCTAATTCTTCTAGATAGCTAACGATTTGTCTGGCGGCTTCAAAGTTAAAGCCTGCATGAAATTGAATCCGATAAGTTGCTGTGGGAATTCGCATCATGTTAATTTTACTCCTAATTTTTTATGGTTTTTTATTTTAAAGAGGAGGCTGAGCCTCCGGGACTGCATTCCCTGGCTGAGCCTGGGAACGAGAGAAACGAGAGAAACCAGAGAATTTTACTCCTAATTTTTTATGGTTTTTTATTTTAAAGAGGAGGCTGAGCCTCCGGGACTGCATTCCCTGGCTGAGCCTGGGAACGAGAGAAACGAGAGAAACCAGAGATAAAGAGGAGGCTGAGCCTCCGGGACTGCATTCCCTGGCTGAGCCTGGGAACGAGAGAGACAAGAGAAACCAGAGATAAAATACTTCTTTCTGGTTTCTAGGAAGAGCCTGAGAACAGATATCTAGAGGCTCTGCCTCCTGTTTTAATCTAATTCATAGAGCGCAAAACTATGGGGTGTGACAATCAATTCTGGGTCAGAAGTTATTTTTTCTGGCAAGGTGGAACCTGGCCCCATCCATTTTGCCTCAGCAGAGTCTAAAATCTTTTTCCAATTGCCTTGGGGAAGTTCTGGCGTAAAAGCAACCTGTTGTTGGTTGAAGTTTAGAATGCAGAATATCTGGCTGTCATCTGTCCACCGACGTAGAAATAAGATTTTTTCTGCTTCGATGCTGGAAACTTCTAGGCTGGTTTTATCCAGTTTTTTAAGGGCGGGTATGGTGCGCCGCAGTTGAATTAAATGTTGGTGCCATTCCCAGAGAATTTTATGTTTGCCTTTTGTTGGTAGTTCCCAGTTTAACTTGCACTTTTGGAAACTGTCTGGACTCTGGGGGTCTTGAAATTCGCCTCGTCCTTCAAAGATTTTAAATTCTTGTTGTTTGTCTTTGCGAATCGCTTCAATTAAGTTTTCGTCGGAGTGTGAAACGAAGTACAAAAATGGTGCTTCTTCTCCGTATTCTTCTCCCATAAATAGGAAAGGAATGTAGGGAGAACTTAAGACAGTGCCGGCGGCGAGTTTGAGGGCTTCAAAATCAACTATTTTTGAAAGTCTATCTCCCAAAATACGGTTGCCGATTTGGTCGTGGGTTTGGGAAAATACGACGAATTGATGGGCTGGTACATCCTGGGCAGAACTGCCGTGTTTTCGCTTTCTGTGGGGGGCGTATTGACCGGAGTAAACAAAGCTTTCTCGGTAGGATTTTTCTAATTGTTCGCACTTGCCGAAGTCTTGGTAGTATCGGTCGTTTTCTCCTGTGAGAAGTGCGTGCAGTGCGTGATGGAAATCGTCGCACCACTGGGCATTTAGTCCGAATCCTCCTAGTTCTTTAGGACGCAGAACGCGGGCATCATTTAAGTCGCTTTCTGCTATTAAATAAAGTTGCCGTCCTAACTGTTGAGAAAGGTCGTAGGTGGCATCGGCTATTTCTTGCAAAAACGGTCTGGCAGTTACTTCAAATATTGCTTGAATTGCGTCGAGTCTCAGGCCATCGATGTGATAGTCTCGAAACCAGTATAGGGCGTTTTCCAGAAAGTAGTGGCGGACTCCATCGCTGTAGGCGTCGTCGAAGTTGAGGGGGTCTCCCCAAATTGAGCCGTATTTGGAGGTAAAGTATGGGCCGAAGTCACGGAGATAGTTTCCTTCTGGGCCGAGGTGGTTGAAAACTACATCAAGAATTACTGAAATACCTTGTTTGTGGCAGGCGTCGATCAGTTTTTTGAAGCCTTCGGGACCACCGTAGGAGTTTTGGACTGCGTAGGGATATACGCCATCGTAGCCCCAATTGCGATCGCCTGGAAATTGGGCGACGGGCATAATTTCTAGAGCGTTGATTCCCAGTTCTTTGAGTTGCTTTAGTTGGGGAATTATGGCTTCAAAGGTTCCGGCTTCGGTGAATGTGCCGACGTGGAGTTCATAGATGATGGTTTCTGCTAGTGGCACGCCTTGCCAATCTTTATCTGTCCAGGTAAAGGCGCTTTCATCTATGACTTGGGAAGGGGAGTGTACGCCTTGGGGTTGATATTTGGAGGCGGGGTCTGGTCTGTGGATGTTGCCTTCTAGTTGGTAGGTGTAGAGGGTTCCTGGTGGGATATCTGTAGCGGTGGTTTGCCAATACCCGGTGGCGGATTGTTGCATGGGGAGCAGGCGTTTGTCTGGGGAAACAAGTTGAACTGCTACTTGTTTAAGGGTGGGGGCCCAAACAGTAAATTCGCATTGATTGTTGCCAAGGTAGTTTGCTCCTATCTTCATTTTAAGTTCTGTTCCCGATCGCATAGGTTGGCGGTATGACTAAAAATGCTATTTTGGCAATAGGTCTGTTGAGCCCCGATCGCCAACCAGCCTGTTTTACAAGTAATATAACTTAAAAGAGTAACAGACAACTAACTTTAGACTGAACCACATTTACAATTTTTGGCTTCGGCTAAATTAGTAGTGGATTCCATTTACATTAAAGCATGAATCTGGTTTGCCCGATCGCCAAATTAGTCCTCTTTAAGGGTGACTATTTTTGGGGAAAATAATGTTTAAAATAGATCTAAAGGTAGATGACAAGTCAGCGAGTGTATTCCTATGGTTATTGCTTTTGGACGGGAAATCTGCTGCAATCTGGACTCGGCGGAGTCTCGCGAATGGTTGGTGACAAACGGGATCGGCGGTTATGCTAGTGGGACGATCGCCAATCTCCTCACTCGTCGCTATCACGGTCTGCTGGTGGCTGCACTCCAACCCCCGCTGGGACGCACTTTGATGCTCGCCAAACTGGACGAGACGGCGGTGTATCACGATCGCGCCTATCCTCTTTATACAAATCGCTGGGCCGACGGGACGATCGAACCCCACGGCTACAACTACATCGAAAGCTTTCACCTGGAAGGTACGACACCTGTTTGGAGATTTGCGCTGGCGGACGCTATCCTAGAAAAGCGGATTTGGATGCAACAAAGTGCTAACACAACGTATATTCAATATCGTTTGCACCGCGCCTCAAAACCGATCGCCCTGGCTGTCAAGGCCCTGATCGACTATCGCGACTATCACCACATCACCACGGCGGACGATTGGCAAATCGGTCTAGAAACAGTGGAAAAAGGCGTGTGTGTGACTGCATTTAACAAAGCTGCACCCCTCTACCTGCTAACTGATGCCCCACCAGAGGCGAAATTTCGAGTTTCTACGCCCTTATACAATTGGCACTACGGATTTGACCTCGCAGCCGAAAGGCGGCGGGGATTGGAGTGTTGTGAGGATCATCTGCACGCAGCGACTTTCCATTTTGCGATCGCACCGGGAAACTCTCTCACTTTGATAGCCAGCACAGAGAAAAATCCCCTGTTAAACGGCGATATCGCTTTAGAAATCCGTCGCACCTATGACCAAGAAGTGCTGGAAAAATGGTCAAATGTGAGAAAAAATCCCGATTGGATAAATCACTTAGTGCTAGCCGCCGACCAATTTATCGTCAGTCGCCCGCTACCAGAGGAACCGGAGGGCAAAACTATCATCGCCGGATATCCCTGGTTCAGCGACTGGGGGCGGGATACGATGATTGCTCTACCAGGTCTCACAATGTGTACGGGGCGATCGTCCATTGCTCGATCGATCCTGCGAACTTTTGCGCGGTATGTCGATCGCGGGATGTTGCCAAACCGCTTTCCCGATCGCGGTGGTGCCCCGGAATACAACACCGTAGACGCGACCCTGTGGTACTTTGAAGCAATTCGCGCTTACATAGATGACACCGGAGACGACGAACTCTTGACCGAACTCTGGCCGACATTATGTGAGATTGTGGATTGGCACATCAAGGGTACTCGGTATAACATCCACCTCGATGCCGAGGACGGTTTGATCTACGCCGGGGAAACGGGGGTGCAACTGACTTGGATGGACGCAAAAATCGGCGATTGGGTGGTGACACCGCGGATTGGTAAGCCGATCGAAATCAGCGCTCTTTGGTACAATGCCATACAAGCAATGGTCAGTTTTGCTCAAAAATTGGGAAAACCTGACTATGAATACCAGAAATTAGCCCGTGGCACAGCAGCCGGATTCACTCGTTTCTGGAACGACAGGAAAGGTTACTGTTACGATGTTCTCGACGGCCCAGACGGACATGATGACCGACTGCGGCCCAACCAGATATTCGCCGTGTCTCTACCCCTAGACTCAAGTTGTCTGCCATCGCCCAACTCCTTGTCACCAAAAGAGATGGGGGCTAAGCATGGGCCGCGGTATACACCTTTACTCACGCCCGATCGATGTCGGGGCGTGGTAGATGCCTGCGCTCAACAACTTCTGACTTCCGTTGGCCTTCGCAGCCTCTCGCCGGAAGACGCGCAGTATCGGGGCGACTACGGAGGCGATCCATTGCAGCGCGACAGCGCCTATCACCAAGGCACGGTTTGGGGATGGCTGATTGGGCCCTTTGTGTTGGCTCACTTGCAGGTATACAAAGACCCAGCACAAGCTCGCGAATTCCTAGCACCAATGGCACATCATATATTAGCTGGCGGAGTTGGCAGTTTGGGTGAAATTTTTGAGGGCGATGCACCCCATTCCCCAAGGGGCTGCACTGCACAAGCTTGGACAGTCGCTGAGGTGCTGCGGGCTTGGTTGGCAATTCAGAGGACGGATAGTTATAGTTGACAGTTGACAGTTGACAGTTGACAGTTAACAGTTGACAGTTAACAGTTAACAGTTAACAGTTGGTTTAATCGGAGGTTTATGGCATTATTATTGGCTGGTGACATTGGCGGAACTAAGACGATTTTACGCTTAGTGGAAAAGACTGTTGAGGGTGAAATGAAACCTCTTTATGAGTTGCGCTATCCCAGTGGAGAGTTTCCAGATTTAGTGCCGATGGTGCAGCATTTTTTGGCGGAAGCTGCTGTGAAGCTGGACTTGGCACCAGTACCGGAAACAGCTTGTTTTGCGATCGCAGGCCCTGTCCTTAACAATACTGCCAAACTGACGAATTTGCCTTGGCAGCTTGAGGTAAAGCGTCTCGAACAAGAATTAGGAATATCTCACGTTAGTTTAATTAATGATTTTGTCGCCATTGGCTACGGCGTGTCTGGTTTGGATGGGACAGATTTGCACACTTTGCAAGTCGGAAAACTCCGAGAACGCGATCCAATTGCAGTGATTGGTGCGGGTACTGGTTTGGGCAAATGTTTTGCTATTCCCGACACCAATGGGCTCAGAGTTTTTTCTTCCGAAGGGGGACACGGTGACTTTGCACCTCGCTCCGAGTTGGAGTTTCAATTGCTGAAATATTTGTTAGCAAAACACGACATTCCCAGAATATCCATCGAGCGAGTAGTTTCGGGCCAGGGAATTGTGGCAATTTATCAGTTTTTGCGGGACATAAAATTTGCGCCGGAATCAGCGGAGGTAGGGAAAATTATTAAACAATGGGAGTCAGAAATTGGGAAAACTGAAAAAACGGTCGATCCCGGAGCGACAATTGCCAAGGCGGCACTGGAAAAGTGCGATCGACTTTCGGAACAAACTATGCAAATGTTTGTAGAAGCTTACGGCGCTGTGGCGGGAAATATGGGTCTTACCCTTTTACCCTACGGCGGTTTGTACATCGCTGGTGGCATTGCTGCTAAAATTTTGCCACTGATGGAAGAAGGCAGTTTTATGCGGGCGTTTACCCACAAAGGGCGGATGGATTCGCTATTGGAAATGATACCAGTTCACATTGTTTTGAATAGCAATGTAGGGTTGATTGGAGCGGCAGTTTGTGCAGCGGGTCTTTAGGCTATCTTAAGTGGATGAGGGGGGCGGGCACTCTTGACACCGCCCCTACAAAATTATGATTTGTCTGAGAATGAAACAGCCCTGGGATGCCAGGGGGATCTAGACTGGTTGATACTCCCCATCAAATTTTATGCGATCGTAAATATCCCTTAAACTAATTTGAAACTTAACCGACTCTAAAATCAACATATCATCCTCAGATTCAAAATCTTCTTAGCCGCGGCTTCAGAAACCGGCATCACCGATAACCGATTGCCTTTCCTCACCACCAAAAGCTCATCGGGACTAAAATTTTCCTTCAGTTCATCCAAAGATATTAATTTTACAAATTCCTCCACAAACTCCACTCTCACAGTTTGCCAGCGAGGCGCTGCGAAGGTGGATTTAGCATCATAATATTCACTATTTGTATCGAACTGAGTTGGATCGGGGATATTAGTTTCAACGACACGCATCAAGCCGACTATCCCCGGTATCTTAGTATTAGAATGGTAAAAAAAGACTAAATCGCCCTGACTCATTTCTCGCATAAAATTCCGAGCTTGATAATTACGAACGCCATCCCAGAGCGAAATCCCATCTGATTTCAAATCCGCAACACTATAAACATCCGGTTCCGACTTCATCAACCAATAATTCATACAATCTATTCGCTATCCTCAGAATATTCTATTTACCTCCCACTAGCTTCATCATTTTTTTAACCAGATTTGATATCCGATCGAAGAATTGGAACAAAATATGCTTCCATTTCTGCAAGCACACAGTTAAGATTAAATAAACCACAATATGCACGCACAAAATCCCCCAATTTAAACTCAAATTTTCCCAAGTGGGATCGTAAACAGGAGTAGGCTCAAAGGGCTGAGGAAGCGTACTCCCATCGGGCAATTTAGTAGCTGCGGGAACCATGGCATTGACATTAACTAAAGAGCCATAGGCACCCACAGACCAGCGGCTTAACATCAACCAAGAAAATTTACTGGCGGCACCTTCCATCTTAAACAAAACTCCAGAAAATATAATCTGAGGTAGTAATAACAGAGGTAAAGCGCTATTAGCTTGAGAGCCATTTTTGACGATGGCTGAAACCACTAATCCGAGACTGACGCAACTAAGTAAAGTCAGAAAAGTGGTAATGCTTACTCCCACAGGCCAGGAAATTAAACTCGGTTCTGGATGTTTAAAAGCAATCAAAATTATTGCTACCATTAAGATAGTTTGCAATAGGGCTAACCCGGACAGGATTAAAACTTTTGAACCTACATAGGCAAATAATCCTAAATTGACTAAACGTTCGCGGAGATAAATAGCTGATTCTTTGACAATTTCTTGGATAGAAGTTGCCAATCCTACCCAAATGGCTGCACAGGTAAAGACAAACAAAACTCGCAAGGCTAAAGGTGCTAAAGTTGCTTCCGGTGCGCCAATTAACGGGTCTTTGTCTCTGACTGCAAGCCGCAGTAAACTAATGCCTATCGGCGCAGTTAAAAGAGCTAAACTTAAGTTAACGCCGTCGCGGCAAACTAGCTGGAAATAACGTTGAGCAAGTATAACCAGTTGTTGGATAAAAGATACAGATTTTGGCTGGGGAGGGGGTGTAGATTTTTTTTGTGGGGTATTTGTGGTCTTGTCTATGCTGAAATGATTTTCAATGTATTGCTGATTATAGGGAGAATTACTAAACTTATCCGCCCAGCTTTGAACGTTGCTTTCTTCTGTTTCTAGTTCGTTGTAAATGTCGGCAAAATCACCAGTTTTAACATCAAAAAAGTCTAGGGCTATCTTTGGTGGCCCGAAGTAACAGAGGCGACCGCCACGACCCATAAATACGATACGATCGCACATGGTGATATTTGCTGTGGCGTGAGTGACTAAAATCACCGTCCGACCTTGACTTGCCAACTTTCGCAACAGTTGCATCATCTTTTTATCCAAACCGGGGTCTAGTCCTGATGTCGGTTCGTCTAAGAAGAAGAGTTTCGGGTTGGCTAACAGTTCGACTCCGATACTAACCCGTTTGCGCTGTCCGCCACTAAGTTCTTTGACTAAAGCCTTGCTGCGGTGAGTCATTTCAATATCTTCTAAGGTTTTTGCGACTACTTGCTTAACATTTGTATCGGGTGGTAGACGTAGTTTAGCTGCATAGGTTAATACTTCTTCTACTTTCAAATCTGCGTGGATAATATCATCTTGAGGGACGTAACCAATTTGATTGCGATAAATATTGAAGTTTTTTCTGAGGTCGTCGCCGTTGATATAAACGACACCGCTAGTAGTTTTTTCAATTCCTAATAGTGTCCGCATTAAAGTAGATTTTCCCGCGCCGCTACCGCCTACTAAGGCGACAAATTGCCCTGGTTCGATCGCTAATTTGATCCGCCTTAAACGCTTGGGAATCACCAGACAGTCAGCATCCAAACGAATTTGATTGCCGGAGTCTTGCATCTCCAACTCGCCATTGTGGTAAATTAGAGTAAACGGACCGATCCGAATGGCATCTCCCTCGGACAATTGTAGAGAATTTGTGACTCGCTGACCGTTAACAAACACGCCGTTGGCGCTGTGGTCTCGTAAAATATAATTACCGCGACTGTCTTGGTCAATGGTGGCGTGGCGTCTGGACACAAGGGGAGAGTCTAATTGCAGTGCTGCATTCGGATCGCGACCCAACAATACAGACCGATTTTTGAGGGAAATTGACTGTTTGTTTGATGCTACAACTTGATTTGCAGTGGGGTTAAAATATGTCAGTAAAACTTGATTTTTTGGGTCAAGACCGATTTTAATTTCTGTACCATTTTTCAGACAATAACCGTCGTTGGGAGTGATGCGCGTGCGATCGACAAATAGGCCATTAGTGCTTGGCTGTTGACCGTTACCGTCGTAAATCCAGTAATTATCACCTACTTGGCGCAAAACAGCGTGAACGCTGGAAACTGCGCGCCAGAGTTCAGGTACGATTAAATCGGCACGAGTGCGATCGCGCCCCAATACGTGTTGCTGCTGTGTCAACTCAAACTGTAAAACTTGGCCTTGACTATTTAAGACTAAATATGGTCGATTGCTTAAAGCTGTGGGTTGTCCTATGCTGCCTGTCATACTTCAATCGCGTTTGTGAGACTCACTTTGTTAGCATATCAAAACCTGGACAACTATAACGACAAAAGATTGTTCACAAAACTCACATTACGCACCAGAAATTTTAATATTTAATTTCAAGAATATAGCAATCCTTGCAGGAGTCGTAAAGTTTTTACCCCACCCCAACCCTCCCCTTACTAAGGGGAGGGGGTAAGAGAGAAATTTCACAAATGATTTAGGATTGCTATAGATGTCTCCCAAACAGATAGTCAAAAACAGGCCCTACAGCCTGTTCCACAGGAATTATGGGGGATGTGCGATCGAACTTTTTTCGGATTTACGCGGAGGTGAGAATCAGTTTTTTTTGTGAGAATACTCGTTCTTGCTCAATATTTGATAAACAACCCGGTTTCTTGAGTGCTATTCCATAAGTCCTATTAAGTAAATCCACTTAATTAAACGTAAAATACGGATGACCGAAAAGCTGACTGCATAAGTCTTCTTCCTTCTTCCTGAATTTCCCCCCTTGGGGGGGCTGGGGGGGGTGACTTCTTCCTTCTTCACATCGATCTTCTTCCTGAATTTCCCCCCTTGGGGGGGGCTGGGGGGGGTGACTTCTTCCTTCTTCCTTCTACTTATCTTCTAGATTCTAGCGGAGGCAGTAGCTCAAGCCGCGCGATCCTGCTACGATCGAATTAGTTAACAAAACTTTGCATAACTGCCGTGACTACACAACAGCTAGTATCAGCCAACAGCTTAGAAAAATTAATTTGGACATGGCGCGGCCACAAAATTCAATATACAGTCCAAGGAACAGGCCACCCTCTCATCTTAATTCACGGCTTTGGAGCTTCGATCGGACATTGGAGAAACAACATCCCCGCCCTGGCTGCTGGCGGCTACCGAGTATTCGCCCTAGACTTGCTGGGATTCGGTGCTTCTGCTAAGCCAGCTCTAGATTACAGCCTAGAGTTGTGGGAAGAATTGCTGACAGATTTTTGGACGGAGTTGGTACAGGAACCGGCGGTGTTTGTCGGGAATTCCATCGGCGCTTTGCTGAGTTTGATGGTAGTCGCCAATCATCCCGAAATATCCGCCGGCGCAGTCTTGATTAATTGTGCTGGTGGGCTCAACCACCGTCCCCAAGAACTTAACTTTGTTCTGGGATTCGTGATGGGGACTTTTGCTAAATTAGTTCGATCGCCCATTTTTGGCCCATTGCTATTCCACAACATCCGCCAAAAACACCGCATCCGCAACACCCTGCGCCAAGTCTACGGGAACCAGGAAGCCATTACGGAGGAACTTGTAGAACTCCTCCACGCCCCCTCCTGCGATCCGGGAGCCCAACAGGTTTTTGCGTCGATTCTGACAGCCCCCGCAGGTCCTCAACCCTCGGAATTGCTGCCCAAAGTCGATCGCCCCTTATTGGTGCTTTGGGGTGCAGATGACCCCTGGACTCCGATCGCAGGTAGTAAAATCTATCAGGATTTGGCCGATAATGGGCGATCGGTCAAATTTGTTTCGATTCCCAACACAGGGCACTGTCCCCACGACGAACGCCCCACTCAAGTCAATGCTCTGATTTTGGACTGGATGGCCCAGTTGAATTGATGAGTCTCCCCAGCATCCCGATCCTTTGTGCCGAAGGCTTTCAAGGCTGATGTTTCCGCTGTTAGAAGACTTGCCAAAAAAAGTTTTGTAAAAAGTCTTGACAGGGTTGGCTGAGTCGGCTAGAGTAATGGACGTGTGAGGAGCGAACCAGAAAAAGCACCGAGACGAAACACGGCCAGTCGTCGGTGCTTTTTCTGTTGAAACCATTTTTTTTAAGTTTTAAATTATCAAAGGCTGTTAATAGTTGGGTTGCTGGTTGTTTGACTGAGGCGATCGCATTGGGCGTTGATGCTGGTAGGGCGATCGACCAATCAAAAACCTAGGCAATTAGCTGACCTGTCATGGGAAAATTAAAGTCTTCCTAAAAGAACGGGACTTTAGACTCAAATTTTTGGTAATAAACTACAAACTTGGATTTTCTGCAACCCATTGAACGATCGCCTCACTGAGCCCATCCAAGGTATATTCCTTAGCTTCCACATCTAATTTACCCAAAAAATTATAGCAACTTTTGGAAGTTTCCGGTCCGATGGAAGCGATGCAAACATTTTTCAACCAATCCTGATTGCGAGACAATTCTGGGCTGTGTTCTATCAGTTTACAAAAATTTTGTACGGTTTTGGAACTGGCAAAGGTTATAATATCAACTGCTCGATTTTGCAGCGCAGCTAAGGCGATCGGATCGATGTTTTCGGGACAGCAAGATTGATAGGCTGGTGCTTCGATGACTTGGGCTCCTTTGGCGGTGAATTCTTTGACTAAAACTTCTCTGCCACCACTTTCTACTCTGGGAAATAGGATTTTGCAGTTGGTAGGGGCGATGCCCCCGCGCTCGCCCTCCACGCCCTCCCAGGGGAAGTTTTCGACTAGGGAATCGGCGACAAAGTTGGGGGGAATAAAGTCTGGTTGCAAAGAGTGCGATCGCAAGGTTTCGGCTGTTTTTTTGCCGACAACTGCAATTTTAATTCCGAACAAGCTGCGGGCATCTTTGCCACTGGTTTCTAGTCTTTCAAAAAAGTAGTCTACCGCGTTGGTGGAAGTGAGAATTAACCAGTGAAAGCTTGACAATTGGGCGATCGCGCTGTCCAATGGTTCCCAGGTGGAAGGGGGACCAATAACTAGGGCCGGCATTTCGATGGCGCGGGCTCCTTGTTGCTGGAGGCGATGGGTAAATTGACCAGATTGAGAAGCTGCACGAGTGACTAAAATAGTTTTGCCTGCTAGCGGCAATGGGTTCTTATTAAGAGTGATATTTATGTCGATCATGTTGGTGCTTTCGGGCTGGATTAAATATTCGCGTAATCTTACTACTTCCCCAATAATTATCACACAAGGTGACAGAGATTGATCTGTAGTTTTGGATATAATATCGGAGAGATTACCCAGCCAAATTCGTTGTTCTGGGCGGCCGCAATCTCGGATAATCGCGATCGGAGTTTGGCTGGATAATCCATGCTTTTGTAATTGCCAAACTATTTCACCCAAATTGCGCCCTCCCATCAATATTACCAAGGTTTCAATCTTGACTAATGCTTCCCATTCCAGAGCATCTGGTTCGTGGGCGCTCATCACTGCAAAACAGCGGCTCATTACTGGATCGGTGAGGGGAATTCCTGCTAGCAATGGTGCGGCGAAGGCGGAGGAAATTCCCGGTATGACTTCAAAGTCACAGTCCCCTGCGATTAATGCTTGAATTTCGGAGCTAGAACGTCCAAAAATAAAGGGGTCGCCACTTTTGAGGCGGACTACTTGTTTGCCTCTGTGGCAGTATTCTACTAGCAAACGGTTGATTTCTTGTTGTTGAGTTGAGGGTTTGCCTCCGCGTTTTCCGACTTCGATTTTGAGGCAAGTTACGGGGATTAATTCTAGTTGGGGGATATCGACTAGAGCGTCGTAGATTAAGACTTGGGCTTGGGAGAGCAATTTTTGCGATCGCACTGTCATCAAATCACAATCTCCGGGCCCCGCACCGACTAGATAAACTTTGCCTTTTTGGTTTTTCATAAATCGTCCTCAGTGATATACTTGATTAGGAGTTACCCAATTGTCACAATTAGTAAGGTGCGTCAGATCTCTAAACCCTGCATAATTGTTTGAGAAATTCACCTAACGCACCCTACAATTTTAAGGAATAAGACTGTATAAGCATTCTTCCTTCTTCCTTAATTTGATAGCAGCAAATCCCCAGCATCAAATTAGGCTAATTGTAATTTAAACCTACATTTTATATCAAATCCGGTAGCATCTGAATTATTCAGATTTCTATTCTCTCCCTCTGTGTCCTCTGTGTTCTCTGCGGTTAAATCATTCCAATACAACCGGAAACGATATTATTTGTAGGGGCGGGTTCGCCAACCATACATAATAATCACCGACAATTAATATAAACCCGCCCCCGCCCCACCGTAAATCTGAATGTACATTAATATTGTTTGTTGGGTGAGAGTGAGAGAGGGCGGGTTTTTGAAATTGTTAGTTTTGGGGCGATTATTGTTGATGAACCCGCCCCTACGGGAATTATGTATATAGCCCGCCAATCACATCCAAAAAACGCTTAACCTGTTTTTCCCAAGTCCAATCAAGCATGAAATTCGCCGCAGCTAAACCGCGACTTTTAGCTTGTTCCCGATTAGTATAAACTTGTTCCAAAGCCTCGACGACTTCATCAACATCAGACTCTCCCCAGCCTTCTATACCTGAAAAATGAACAGTAGGTTTAACTCGTCCCTGACTTGATAAAGGATAGCAATTATTGCTATGAATCAAATCTAAATGACCAGTATTTGCTGATAGTATAGTAGGAATTCCGCAGGCCATGCTTTCCATTGCAACTAAATTAGTGCCGCCTTCGCAGCGATTGGTGAAAACGGCTGCATCGGCTTCTCGCAATATTTGTCCGGCGAGATGATTGGGAATTAAGCCAATGTCGATAAAAGAGTCAACAGGTAAACCGTTAGCTACTAACCATGGGGCAATTCCTAAACTGCCATCGCGGTTAATATTGGGAAGTCCGATGACGTTTCCGGTTTGTTCTATTCCTAACATATATTGAGGCCAGAAGTTGTGCCATGCTGTTAGTAATAATGCTTCGGGATGTTTTTTGTGAAAGCGTTTGTAAGCGGCGACAATAATATCTTGACCTTTGCGATATTCTAGTTTGCCGCCGGAGAAGATGACAAAGCGATCGCCAAATAGATTAGATTTGGGTGCAGGATGGAAAATTGCGGGGTCAATGCCTTGATTTACCATCGCCACATTAGTCAAGCCGTAGCTTTTCAAAACATCGGCATTCCAGTGGGAACCGGCGACAATCGAACTATATTTTTTGGCTTTTTCTAATGCTTCTGCTGTGATTATAGTGTCTTCAAAAAAGATGACTCCTACTGGAAAGTCACTGGTAATTTGATTTTCCACACCAGATGATACTAAATTATTGCCCAGGGCGTAAAGTGCTGGAAAGTTGCAATTGATTTGTTTGTCTGAATTGGCTGCTACTAATTCTTGAAACTGTTTCTGTTTTTCTAATAATGGTAATAACAGTGTTTTGTGCAGCGGATTGATAATTTCTGAGATGGAAGGTGGTGCTAATAGTGCAACTTCCCAGGCGGGATTTGCCGCCAGTTGCAGTGTTAAATTCATGCCGTAAATTCCCCAGCCGCTGGTGACGCTGACTGGCCAGGTGATACCAATTCCTGTTAGTTTTTGGGGTGTTTGTGTGGGTTGAATTTGAGGCTGAGCCTCTGGATCTGCGTTCCCAGGCTGAGCCTGGGAACGAGGGCCTGTTTTCAAACCCGGAGATCCCCCCCAGCCCCCCTTAACAAGGGGGGAGAATTCACTCAAAGTCCCGCTTTTTAAGGGGGATTTAGGGGGATCTGAATCTAATTGGAAAGCTTGAAAACACTCCCTAGGGGTTAGTGGGGGCGTTTCTGGGGCTTGAATTTGAGGCTGAGCCTGGGAACGAGTAATTTGAGGCGGAGCCAAAGCATCTGCGTTCCCAGGCTGAGGCTGGGAACGAGGGCCTGTTTTCAAACCCGGAGATCCCCCCCAGCCCCCCTTAACAAGGGGGGAGAATTCACTCAAAGTCCCCCTTTTTAAGGGGGATTTAGGGGGATCTGAATCTAATTGGAAAGCTTGAAAACACTCCCTAGGGGTTAGTGGGGGCGTTTCTGGGGCTTGAATTTGAGGCTGAGCCTGGGAACGAGTGGAAATTAGGTGTTCTAAGGCTGTTTTTAGACGATCGCACACTCCCTCCCAATCACCCGCTTTTTGCTGCCTAAACAGCCTGACAGTGGGATACCAAGGACTATCTTCACGCTCCAACATCCACCGCCAATCGGGCACAAAAGAGAGCAAAATCCACACTGGTTTTCCTAAAGCACCGGCTAAGTGGGCGACAGCAGTATCCACACAAATTACTAAATCCAGTTGGGAAATAATGGCTGCGCTGTCGGCAAAATCTCCTAACTCTGGGCTCAAATCCTGCACTTGCTGTTGATTTAATAAAGTGCGATCGCCCGGTGACAAGTCTTTCTGAAGGTTATAAAAACTCACTCCTGGCACGTTTAAAAACTTCCTAAAATCCTTCAACGTACAGGAGCGAACGGGATTTTTTCGGTGCAGCGGGCTACCAGACCAAACAATCCCTACTTTGAGTTGATTATTGGGTTCTATGGAATATTTAAAATCCTGTACGGGAGCTATGTAAGGAATATTAACTGGTACATTTTCTAAGGTAGTACCCATAATTTTTGGTAGACTCAATAGTGGGGCGTGCAGTTGAAATTCTCGCAAATCCTTTGGCTTCGTTACTACACAATCTATGCCTGCAACTCCTTCAAATAAACGCTGCAAAGATTGATGACAAGCAACAATAACTTTGCCTCCTTTTTGCTTGACTAAATGTGCGTAGCGGATAAAATGAATGGCATCGCCAAAACCTTGTTCTGAGTGCAGCAAAATAGTTTTTTCCTGGAAATTACCACCATCCCAAAGTGGTTGGGCGAAATATCTGGATTCCAATTCTTGAGTTTGCCAGCGGCATTCATATTCAGCAAAACCGCGGGAAAAATTGCCAGTTGAAAGCAAGGCTAAGGCTAGTCTCAAATGAGTATGCGCTGAGTCTGAAGATAATTGAATTGCGCGATCGTAATATTCGATCGCAAGAGCAACTTTTCCCTCTTCTTCGAGGGCGTAACCTAAGTATAAGTTGGTTTCACCTTGATTGGGGTCGATTTCTAGGGCTTGTTGATAATGGGAAATTGCCTCGGATATTAGCCCGTCTTCTTGTTGGAGATAGCCTAAATGACTGTGGGCTTCTGGGTGACTGGGATTCAGCGCAATTACTTGTTTATATCGGGCGATCGCTGCTGCTTTTTTACCCTGTTTGTTGAGAGCATTTGCTATGTGAAATTCTACCTGGGCGGGTGATAATAAATTAGACTTTAGGGTTGGTGGATGGTGCGTGCCCGCCCTGTCTTGTGGATGGTGCGTGCCCGCCCTGTGTTGTAAGGCTGTTTTTAGGCGATCGAATACTCCCTCCCAATCACCAGGTTTTTGCTGGCGAAACAACCGTGCTGTCGGATACCAAGGGCTATCTTCTCTGTTCAACATCCACCGCCAATCGGGTACAAAAGAGAGCAAAATCCAGACTGGTTTTCCCAAAGCACCGGCTAAGTGGGCGACAGCAGTATCTACAGAAATTACTAAATCCAATTGTGCTATCACCGCTGCGGTATCGGCAAAATCCTTCAAATTATCGCTTAAATCTGTGACTGGAATTTGATTTAATAAAGTGCGATCGCCCGCCGATAATTCTTTGTGAAGACTGTAAAAACTTACTCCTGGAATATCTAACAATTTCAGAAAATAGCTTAAATCAGTCGATCGCATAAAATCTTTCAAATGTTCCGAACTCCCAGCCCAAACAATCCCTATTTTAAAATTTGGGTTTGAATCTAGGGAGAAATTCCCGTCAGCAGGAGGCGATAAATAAGGAATATTTGCCGGGATATTTTCTAAGTTTGTTCCCAAAATATAGGGCAAACTCATCAGCGGTGCTTGTAACTGAAATTCCGGCAACTCTTCTACTTTAACTACTACTTGTTCAATTCCCGGAATTGTTTGGAATAAACCCTTGAGTTCTGGATAGCAAGAGACCAATACTTTAGCACCTTTTTGCTGGAGAATGGAGGCGTAACGTACAAAGTGAATCGCGTCGCCAAAACCTTGTTCGCAACGTAACAAAATTGTTTTTCCTGCCAAATCAGAACCATCCCAAACTGGCTGTGTCAAAGGGAACCAGTCCAATTGTTTTCCCTGCTCTGTTTCCCATCGCCATTCATACTCAGCAAAACCGCGCTCGAAGTTTCCTTGCAACAGTAATGCTAAGCTTAAATTGAAATGAGCTTTACCACATTTTGCATCAAGTTTCAAGGCTCGTTCGTAAGAGGCAATTGCTTTGGGTATGTCGCCAATTCCTTCTAAAGCACTGCCTAGATTATTCAAACTTTCCACAGAATCTGGCTGCAAAACTAAGGCGGTTTCTAAATTATCAATTGCTGATGGGAATTCGTGTAATTTTAAGTACAAATTACCCAAATAATAGTATCCTTGCGAGTTGTCAGGTTCTAGGTAAATGCACTGTTGATAAAAGCGTTTAGCCTCTTCTGGCTGACCTTTGGCTTCCATTGCCACGCCCAGATTTATCAGTGCTGGCACGTAATTAGAAGTAGCAAAAAGCGCTTGCTGAAAATAAGCGATCGCACTGGAAAATTCTCCCTGCTGCTGGAGAATTGAGCCGAGATTGTTCAGAGCTTTGACATAGAGTGGATTCAGGGCGATCGCCTTTTGAAAACAAGACACAGCCTCGGCCATATGCCCCTGAGATTGGTGCAAAATACCCAAGTTGTTGTATCCTTGAGGGGAGTCTGGGTCGATTTCTATGGCTCGTAAATAATATCTGGCTGCCTCGGTAAAATCGCCGATTTGGTGCAGCGTCACCGCCAAATTAGTTGTAGCTGCTATCAAATCTGGCTGATAAACTAAAGCTTTTTTAAAATAGGCGATCGCGTCAAAAAAATCACCCTGGGACTTCAGCAGATTTCCCCGATTAAACTGTTGTTGAGCTAACTCTAGAAGGGACTGATTTTCGATTAAATTTTCATCGGGTTGATGCTCGCAAATCTGAGCTTTTAGTGCTAAAGCCACCCGCCCAAAAACCCCTTCCCAATCCCCGGCTTTTTCTTGTCGAAACAACCTCGCCGTCGGATACCAAGGACTCTCTTCCCCCTCCAACATCCAGCGCCAATCGGGGGTAAAACAAAGTAAAATCCACACTGGTTTCCCCAATGCACCAGCCAAATGGGCAACAGAAGTATCCATGGAAATGACTAAATCCAGAGCCGAAATGGCCGCGGCTGTATCAGCAAAATCATGCAAATAAGCACTTAAATCTGCAATCTGCATTTGCTCTAATAAGGTACGTTCTGCTTCTGGGCATTCCTTTTGTAAGCTGTAAAACTCTACTCCCGGAATATCTAAGAGTTTTACTAAGCAAGTTAAGGGAAATGAACGCAGGTTATTTTGGGAATTTTTAGGATTTCCAGACCAGACAATTCCTACTTTTAAATTGGAAGTTGCATGAAGAGTAAATTCTAGACCTGGTGGCGGTGCTAAATAGGGAACCTGGGCGGGTATAGTTGCTAAGGTGGTACCCAAAAGGTGAGGCAAACTCATTAATTGGGCGCGCACATCAAAATCCGGGGCTGCTTCTGGATCGACTATTAATCGATCGATGGCCCAAACCTGTTCAAATAAGCGCTGTAATTGGGGCGAACACCAAACAATGACGTTGCCGCCTTTTTGCTTAACTAAATCTGCGTAGCGGATAAACTGAATGGCATCGCCTAAACCCTGTTCTGGGCACAGCAAAATAGTTTTTCCCTCCAAATCTTTGCCATCCCAAAAAGGCTGGATAAAGTTATTAGTGGGAAACTGTTTTTCTTGAACGAGCAGCCGCCATTCATACTCGGAAAAACCGCGTTCAAAATCTCCCATCAGCAGCAAAGCTAAAGCGAGATTTAAGTGAGCTTCTGGATGAGTTTTATTGAACTCAACTCCGTGACTGTAGCAGGCGACAGCATCTGTAAACTGTCCTTGTTGCCGCAAAGCATTTCCCAAACCGTTGCAGGAATTAATTCCATCGGGTTGAAGTTCGATCGCCCGTTGGTAACATTCGATCGCCTCTGCCATTTTGCCATCATCCTCAAAAGCCTTACCCAGATTGTTCAAAGCTGTTGGGAAGTCTGGTTTGAGACTCAAAGCTTGGTGATAGCAGGCGATCGCCTTGGCAATTTTTCCCTGTTTCTGAAACACAATTCCGAGATTACAATGAGCCTCAGCATGGGATGGCAATTTCTGAATCGCTTGCTGACAAACGGCTAGAGCCTCATCTAACTTTCCTTGCTGTTGCAGCGAACTCCCCAAACTAATCAGAGTTTCTGCTAAACTCGGTTGCAGTGCAGTCGATCGCTCGTAATACGCGATCGCCGAGGCAATTTTTCCCTGTCGAATAGTAGCGTAGGCTAGATTGTGCAAGGCTTCAAAGTAATTCGGTTCGATCGCGATCGCCCGTTCATAATTGGCGATCGCCCGATCGTAAAACTCCTTGGCTTCCCCTTCTTTATCCCCTTGTTTTTCCAAAGCAATGCCCAAATTCAAGTAAGCTTCAGGACAATTAGGATTAACTTGAATCCCTTGCTGATAGCAGTTTATCGCCTCCGCCAACTCCCCTTGGGCTTCCCGCGCCAGCCCCAGATTAATCCAAGCTTCGGCGCAATTAGGGTTTAAACTCAAAGCGCGATCGTAAACTGCGATCGCATCTGCTGTTTCCCCTGCATCCGCCAGAGCACTCCCCAAATTGCTGAGAGTTTCCGCCAAATTCGGCTCAAGGGCTAAAGCTTGGCGGTAATGGGCGATCGCCTGTGGGAGCAAACCCATTTGTTGTTTAACAACACCCAAATTGCTGTACGCCATGGGGTTATGAGAATCGATCGCGATCGCCCTTTCATAGCATTCGATCGCACCCGCAAACTTGCCTTGTCGCTGCAAATCACGCCCCTCCAGCAACGCTGCATCGGCCAAATCCGAAGGCGCGCCATGCTGAGAAACCGCCAGCCCCAGAGCCTGTACCACCCGCCCAAAAACACCCTCCCAGTCGCCCCTGATCGACTGACGGAAGAGCCGCGCCGTCGGATACCAAGGACTGTCTTCCCGCTCCAAAAGCCAGCGCCAATCGGGGGAAAACGCCAGCAAAATCCACACTGGTTTGCCCAAAGCCCCCGCCAAATGGGCAACAGCGGTATCGACGGTAATCACTAAATCCAGTTGAGCGATCGCGGCTGCGGTATCAGCCAAATCCCCCAAATGGGGGCTCAAATCGACGATCGAGGTTTGATGTAACAGCGTGCGATCGGCCTGTGACAGCTCTTTCTGCAAGCTATAAAAACTCACCCCTGAAACGTCCAAAAGTGGCAGAAATGCGCTCAAACTGCAAGAACGCTGCATATTTTTGCGATGTTTAGGATTTCCCGCCCAGACAATCCCCACTTTGAATTTGCGTCCTGGTAATAGAGCCAATTGACAATCTGCTGGGGGTGTTAAATAAGCAGTATTTGCAGGTATTGTTGACTTAGTTGTACCGAGAATGTATGGCAAACTCAACATCGGCGCTTGCACATCAAATTCGGGGATTGGCTCGCCTTTAACTATTAGTAAATCAATGCCATCAACGGTGGCAAACAAGCGATGTAATTGCGCGTAACAGCCAACAATTACTCGTCCACCTTTATTTTTGACGATCGCAGCATAGCGCACAAACTGAATGGAATCGCCCAAACCTTGTTCGGCGTGGAGTAAAATCGTCTTTCCTTGCAAATCTGAACCATCCCAAAGGGGCCGATATTCTCTGGCGGAAATTGTATCATCTGGCCCCGTCAAGAAACCGGAATGACTTGTGTGAAATCCTTGAATTTTCCAGCGCCATTCGTATTCAGCCAAACCATTTTCTAAGTCTCCCACCAACAACAAAGCCAGGGACAAATTCAGACGAGCGCTAGCGTGTTCTGGATTCAAAGATATCACTCGTCGATAACAGGCGATCGCATCTTCTACCGCACCTTTTTCCAGAAAAGTCCGGCCTAAATTGTTGATAGCTTCCACAAAATCTGGTATCAATTCCAGAGCTTTGTGATAATATTCCAGGGCATCTTCTAAATTCCCCTGTTCTTGCAATACTGTCCCCAGATTGTTTAAAGCTTCCCAGCTATGGGGTTGAACTTCCAGCGCTCGCCGATAGAGATTTACAGCCTCTAAAAGTTCGCCATTTTCTTGTAGCGCCACCGCCAAATTTATCAGTGCAGGTACGAAATCTGGTTGCACCGCCAGAGCTTTTTGGTAATGTTCGATCGCATCTTGTGCTTGACCTTTTTCTTCAAATATTTTTGCCAAATTGTAAGCTGTTTGAGGAATATTCTGGTCGAGTTTCCAAGCTTCTCTATAGTGCGGGATTGCTGCATCTAATTCTCCCTTTTCTTGTTGGAGAAAACCCAAGTTAATTCGGGCTTGGACGCAATTGGGGACAGTAGAGATAATCTGTTCATAAAGGGCGATCGCCTCTTCTTTTTCGCCACTTTCCATTAAGGAGTCTGCTTGCTGCAATTGTGCTTCTATATTAGCAGACACCAATAAACTTAAAGCAGCTTTCACATCCTCAAACAATGCTTGCCAATTTTCCGGCTGACTTTGGCGAAACAGTCTCGCCGTCGGATACCAAGGATTGTCCTCTCTATCTAGCAGCCAACGCCAGTCAGGAGCAAAGGAAAGTAACACCCAAACTGGTTTTCCCAAAGCACCAGCCAAATGTGCAACGGAGGTATCAACGCTGATGACTAAATCCAGTTGAGAGATAGCAGAAGCCGTATCAGCAAAGTCGTTGAGATGGGGACTTAAATCCGGGACTAGGTGTTGATGTAATAAAGCGCGATCGTCCTCGGACAAGTTTTTTTGTAAACTATAAACAGCGATTCCCGGCACATCTAAAAATTGCATAAAATCGCTCAAATTGCAAGAGCGTTGAGCATCTTTTCGGCGTTTAGGATTTCCCGCCCACACAATTCCCACCTTCAATTTAGCATCAGAAGCTAGGGCAAATTTGCATTCAGCAGGCGGGGCTAAGTAAGGAATATTTGCCGGGATTGTTTCCAAAGTTGTCCCCAAAATATAAGGCAAACTCATTAACGGTGCGTGAACATCAAAGGCCGGCAAATCTTTAAAATTAAGTGACAAATATTCCACCCCAGCAACTGTGGAAAATAACCGCATCAATTCTGGATAGCAAACCAATATCACTTTTGCCCCTTGACTGTAAAGCATCGGCGCGTAGCGAATAAACTGAATCGAGTCACCGAAACCTTGCTCAACGTGGAGTAAAATAGTTTTTCCCTGTAAACTCGAACCATCCCAAACTGGTTGGGTAAATTGTCTCGGTTGTAGTTGGGAAGTGCGCCACCGCCACTCATACTCAGCAAAGCCGCGTCGCAAATCTCCGAATAATAACAAACTTAGGGCAAATTCTACGTGGGCTGTACTGTTTTCTGGCTGCAATTCTAAGGCTCGACAATGACAGGAGAATGCTGATTTAAATTGTCCGATATCGACAAAAGCATGACCCAGATTATTAATTGCATCGATTAAATCTGGTTTTAATTTTAAAGCTTGTTGGTAATAGGATATTGCTAGCTGTATTTTGCCTTGTTCGTGGTATCCTGCGCCGATGTTATTCACGCATTCAGCATTGTTGGAATCTAGTTTTAGGGCTTGTTGATAACAGTCAATGGCTGCTTGAAATTCACCTTGCTGTTGCCATACTGTTCCTAAAGCGATTATGGTATTGATTAAATCAGGATTGGTCTCTAAAGCTTTTTGGTAGCAAGCAATGGCGGCCTGGGTTTGACCTTGTTCTTTGAAAAGATTACCTAAATTATGGGCGATTTCGCTCCAGGTTGGTTCTAGTTTCAGGGCTGTTTGGTAGTAGCTAATAGCGGCGTTGGTATCGCCCTGTTGCTGTTTTAGCCAGCCGATATTTTTGTGGGCTAATGCTGTATGGGGAGCGATTTGAAGGACTTGTTCGTAGGAGGCGATCGCCCTTTGATGTTCGCCAAGATCGAGCAAAACATGAGCCTTGTTTAAATGCGCTTCTACAAAATCTGGCTGTTGGGCGATCGCTTGTTCATAAAAGGCGATCGACTCGGCCATTTTACCCTGCTGTCTCACAGCGATTCCCAACAAACAAAGCACATTCGCAGACTCCGGGTGTACGGCTATGACTTGTCGGTACAAACTTTCAGCTTCTAACAAACGCCCCGCTTGGTGATATTCCCAAGCAATTTTCAAAGACTCTTCCACATTCAGTTTACTGACAGGTTGTTGTGATTTATTTTGAGAAGCCATAGTTATCTTTGTTGTTTGGGATTTCGCTAACTTGTAGTTGCCAACTTGTTGTAATCTGTTAACTATTCCTTTTTTGTATTTCCTCGCGCATCCGCAAGACTTTCATTTTTTTCCCCTCTTCCCTCTTTCTTCTTTCTTCTTGCTTCTTGCTTCTTGCTTCTTGCTTCTTCCTTCTTGCTTCTTCCCTCTTCTCTCATCCCAACCAACAAGCTGCTGGAAAAATTATATACTCTAGAAAAAATAACTTCCATATCAACTGATAAAATTGAGCTACCTGCATTTTATCCTCCAAATCAACTTTGATGCTCCAAAACCACATCAAACCCAAAGCCACCACATGAGTAAGCGCCAGAAATCCTAAATTAACATTTGGCAATATTAACACTCCTGCTAAAATTATGCCGACATAACAAACAGTCAATACCCAGCGAGACAAATCAAAGACGGCCGGCTTTCCCATTTTAATCGTAAACGTCGTAATATTGTATTGCCGATCGCCCTCCATGTCAGGAATATCTTTAAAAATGGCGATCGCAAAGGTAAACACCACTACAAATACCGTCAGTACCCAAACTTTCCCAGGAATCGCCACAGACAAACTCTCCAAATCCCAGCCCGAAAAAACACTTTTCGCCCTTCCCAAACTCAACACCCAATTAAAGTGCAAAAATAACCCTAAATTTACAATCGCGCCCCGCACCGTAAAAATGCAGAGCGCCGCCCAAAAAGGAAACCGCTTCAGCCGAATTGGCGGCAGAGAATAAGCAGTCCCGATCGCCAAACTGACACCAACAGTCGCCAGCAAAAACGGTCCTTGCAAAATCGCCGTTAAAATTGCGATCGCACCAGTCAAAGCAACTATTAATTCTCCGGTTTTCTGAGAAAACTCTCCGGATGCTAGGGGCAAATAAGGCTTATTAATTTTATCTATTTCAACATCTTCTAACTGATTCAATCCCACAATATAAATATTACCACAAATACAAGCTAACCAGGCAAACGCCAGCGGTAAAACTACAGGATTCGCCAACAGTAGATCGCTTTGGGCGATCGCATACAAAGCCAACACGCTCAAGCTAGTACCGATAATTGTGTGCGGCCGAGAAAACTCCCAAAACGCCCTCAGCCAGCCTTGGGGAACCAAACCATTGCGATCGCTCTCAGACTTACCCAAAGAATCATTACTCATAAACCTAAATTGCCCCAAAAATTAATTAACAAATTGTCTCACAAAATAAGAACATATCTTAAAATGAAATTGCTTAGTCACCAGGTGAGGGAAACAGACTGTTGTCTCCCCACCGCCCTTTTTCTGTTAAACCCTACCCCACAAAGCCAAGCCACCACCTCTTCCCCTAGCCGTAATTATCCCATCTTCCACTAGAAAATAAGCAAAAAAAGCCTGTTTCCCCACACTCAAACTCAAAAATTCCGCCTCCCGCGCTTCCCCACCGCGAATATATCCTTGATATACAGTTTTCCCCAACAACTTCACCATAATTCTGGTAAAATCAAAAGCTAAAATATTATTAGGTAAAAACTTAGTAGGCCCGGAAAGAGTCAGTTCCATAGTACCAATTTTCACAGAATTTTCGACTCTGCCAATTTCACTATTGTCTTCTCCTTCTGCCACAGGTGCTGCGGAGTAAGCTATTTGAATTTTCGCAATCCACTGAGGAATGTATTTTCCCGCACCCAACACAATTCCCGCTTTTTGTCTAGTCTTTTTTGTACCAGTGATAAAGCACAGTTGCCAGTTGCCGATTAGCTGCTGAAAACTATAGCGAGGTTTGGTTTTTTTGGAGTTTTTCTCGGCGGCTAGCAGGGCTGTGACTACGGCGCTGGAAGATGGTTTAGAATTAGATTTGGCGGCTTGTTCTAGAATTGATATATGTTCCATTTAACCAAGAATATAGTAGCAGGAAGTTTGGGAGTGATGAGTTTAGTCCTCAACAGCGAAATTAGACGCTAATCAGGACTAAAGTCCTGACTACAAATTTAACTACAGATGTATTTTACCGCTCATCTACTTAATTAGTGGAGAAAAACATGGTTACGATCGCCCCAAACAACACAGAAATCATCATCATCGGCAGTGGAATCGGCGGCTTATGTTGCGGTGCAATGCTTGCCCGCTATGGCTTTGAGGTTATAGTTTGCGAAAGTCATTCCCTCGCCGGCGGGGCTGCACACGGCTTTGAAAAGGGCGGATTTAACTTCGACTCCGGGCCCTCCCTCTACTCAGGACTATCTTACAGCCCCTCGGCAAATCCGCTGCGACAAGTTTTGGATGCGATCGGCGAACAACTCCCCTGCATCACCTACGATACTTGGGGCTGCTGTTTGCCCGAAGGCGATTTCGACACTTCCGTCGGCGCGAGTCAATTTGGGGAAGTGCTCGCCAGACTGCGAGGCACCGCCGCCGTCGCCGAATGGCAACAACTCCAGCGCGTCATGGAGCCCTACGCCCAAGCAGCCACCGCCTTGCCCCCCCTGGCTTTGCGCTTCGATTTAGGGGCTGTTTTCACCCTAGGCCAATTTGCCCCAGCTTTCCTGCAAAGCGCCGGCAATGCCCTGAAACTGGCTGGCCCTTTCAGCCAAATTATGGACGAAAATGTCAAAGATCCCTTTGTGCGCAATTGGCTGAACCTTTTGTGTTTCCTGCTGTCTGGACTTCCGGCAGACGGGACTATCTCCGCCGAAGTCGCCTTCATGTTTGCCGACTGGTATCGCCCCAATGCCGTTTTAGACTATCCCATCGGCGGTAGTGCAGGTTTGGTAAATGCCCTGGTACGGGGTTTAGAGCGCCACGGAGGCCAGTTGCTGCTGAATTCCCACGTCGCAGAGGTTTTGGTGGAAAACAACCGGGCTGTGGGCGTGCGGCTGCGATCGGGCAAAGTTATTCGATCGCACAAAGCCGTCATCTCCAACGCTTCGGTGTGGGATACCCTAAAACTGCTGCCTGAAAGTTCCGTGCCCAAAAGCTTTCGGCAACAGCGACAGGCAACTCCCGAATGCGACAGTTTCATGCACCTGCATTTGGGAATTGACGCCACGGGAGTGCGATCGGACTTAGCCTGTCACTACATCTTTGTCAAGGACTGGGAACAGGGCATTAGCGCACCTCAGAACGTCGTTCTCATCTCGATTCCCTCCCTCCTCGACCCCGGACTCGCCCCAGCCGGAAAGCACGTCATTCACGCTTACACGCCCGGAAATGAGCCCTACGATTTGTGGCAAAATCTCGATCGCACCAGCGTCGCATACCAACAGCAAAAACAAGCACGGGCAGAGATCATGTGGGAAGCCTTAGAGAGGATTATTCCCGATATTCGATCGCGCACAGAAGTCACCCTCATCGGCACACCCCTCACCCACCAACGGTTTTTGCGCCGCCATCGCGGTTCCTACGGGCCGGGAATTCCGGCGGGTAGGGGCTTGTTTCCGGGGCCGGGAACACCTTTAGCGGGGCTGTATTGCTGCGGAGATTCCACCTTTCCGGGGATTGGTTTGCCCGCTGTGGCCGCTAGCGGGGCGATCGCAGCTAATTCCATCGCCCCTGTGCACAAACATTTGGAAATGCTGCGCAGTATTAGAAATCTCCAATAATTATTTGTGGTTTCTGGTTTGTGATTGGTCAATTTTAATTAACTTTACGCTCAGTAACCAAAGTCAAACTTACCCATTCACCTTTCTCATTATAACTGCGAATCATCCGCAACCTCAAGTCAGGTTCAACCAACCAACCAGCCTCTAAAAATACAGATTTTCTGAGTTCAACTTGGACAGGTAATGTGCAAGAACCACCGTCAGGAAGCAGCAAAACTTGCATCGGCGTAGTACCTTCCTTAAAATTAATCACCGAACCTTCTATGATACCTGTCGAAGCGATCGTCTTAGCCTCAGCATTCGTGCCAAAACTAATTTTCTGCACCAGGCGATCGCCACTTTCCAAATCCAATTGCAGTTTGGTAAGATAGCAATCAGGCCCGCGCCAATCTGGATACATCGTCACTGCTTCCCCATGCCATTCTCCCAGTAAAGCGTCAATAGTCAAAGGCGGACGTTCAGGCACATTTTTATCCGGCTGCTGTTCCCGAATTAAAGTCAAAGTTGATAAATTTCCCTTAGTATCGTACAACTGAACTAACCGCAATCGGCGATAATTATAGATAAAACCAAACTCAGCACCGCATTCCGAAAAAGGCGCTATTTGAATAGTCCCCTGACAAAAAGCTCCATTCTCAAAAAATAGGATATCCCGTCCCAAGTTTTGATATTCTCGAACAATTTCCCGGACTTCTGGTTCCCCGACACCACTAGGATTTGGGTAAAAACGACGGAGTTGTAATCGGACAGTTTTGCGATCGTTAAGACTTTCGAGAGTAATAATACTAGGAGTATCTAAAACCACCTCTCCCCGTGGCGATAACTCAGTAAAAGAACCTTGCCATTCTCCCAAGTTTTGCAGAAAGTTTTCCCATTGTGATACCATATTTTTACCTCTTACTTTCTCCCAATCTTATCAGAAAATATGATTTTTTAAGTTACTTAAACTATAGATTTTCCCCCTTCTTCCTTCTTATTTCCCCCCTTCTTCCTTCTTATTTCCCCCCTTCTTCCTTCTTATTTCCCCCCTTCTTCCTTCTTATTTCCCCCCTTGGGGGGGGTAGGGGGGGGTTCTTCTCCCTTCTTCCTTCTCCCTTCTTCCTTCTTCCTTCTTCCTTCCCCCTTCTTCCTTATGTCAAAAAATAGAACTATAACTCTACTGACAGATTTTGGATTAAGCGATGTTTATGTGGGAGTAATGAAAGGTGCGATCGCCCAAATCAACCCCCAACTCAAAATCATCGACATTACCCACAACATTGGGCCTCAAAATATAGCCGCGGCTAGGTTTTGTCTGATGACTGCTTATGCTTATTTTCCCACAGAAACCGTACACATTGCCGTCGTCGATCCTGGTGTGGGGAGTAGCAGAAGGGCGATCGCGATTCAATGTGCGAATTGCTTCCTTGTCGGGCCCGATAACGGGTTGTTTAGCGGAGTATTGAGTCGGGAAAGGGCGATCGCCTGCGTCCAACTCACCAACCCCAAATACTGGCGCACACCTCAACCCAGCAGCACTTTCCACGGTCGCGATATTTTCGCTGCTGTGGGCGCTCATGTGGCCACTGGGGTGCGGTTGGAAGAATTGGGAGAGGCGATCGACCCCGCCAGTTTAGTACAGTTACAGATACCAAATTGTGCCATTACAGCCACTGGTATAGAAGGCTGTGTTCAATATGGCGATCGCTTTGGCAATCTAATTACTAATATCCCAAAACATAGCATTCAAACCGAAAATTGGTCAATCACAATTAGCAATTTTAACAATACAATATTCATACCCAGCGGCCAAAGCTACAGCGACAGCCAGCCGGGAGATTTGATTTCCATAATAGGTTCCGAAGGCTGGGTAGAAATCTCCGTTAACGGCGGCAGCGCTCAATCTCTACTAAAATTGGACTGTGGGGCGATCGTGCAATTAGTTTTTGAAACTAACAATTAAAATCATCTCTTTTAGTCCGTGCAGGCGGACTTCGTTCGTGTAGAAGCGATTTCAATCGCCGATTCATATCTGAATAAAAATTAGACTACTTAGCAAAATCAAAAACAATAATTATTGACCTCAAAAAGTAGCCTACTTTGAGGTAAACTAAATCTAGATGGTTCCTCTGTTAACAGTTGATTATATAATTTATTCGCTTGCCCAAAAGAGTCTTGAGGCAAAAATCTAAATATTGATGCAGCAATATATTGTTTTTCTTGTTCAAAACTTATCCAGTTTCGTGATAATTCTTCTGCGGCATGACCAGTAGTATTAGAACCCGAAAAAATATCTACTACCAAGTCTCCCGGTTCAGTAAGAAAATTTATAAAAAATGACGGTAATCTTTCGGGAAAACGTGCGGGATGCACCTTAATATTAAACTCTTTGCACCAACGCAAGTATTGAGAATTACTTTCTGAATTAGCAATCTCTAGTAAATTAGATGGAATAGCACCTCCATTATCTTTAGCAAATCGATCGCTAATATTATGACCGGAAGGACGTTCCTTGGGCGTGTAAAATTCATCAGCATTTTTCAAGAGTTTTTTCATTCTCTCAGAATACTCTACTTTGACTTTAGTAATATTTGCTTTAGGCCGCTCTGTTTTAGCAAGCCACCAAACAGTATTTACAGAATCTTTAGCCCGAATTTTCTGTTTATTCACCCACTCTATAGGAGATGGAAGTTTTGAAGGATTAAACCAGAAAAACTCTTGAGCAAGCTTAAATTCATATTCATCACATAACCTAATAAGTACGCGGTAATTGTAGAGCGAACGTACAGGTATTCCTTTTTGATAAGCACCCCCAAGGTCTATAACAAAACTTCCAGTATCCTTGAGAACTCTTTTAATTTCAGGAGCAAAGCCCAGCAGCCAATCAACATATAAATCTTGATCTTCATTTCCATAACTCTTTTTGCGTTGCAATGCAAAAGGAGGAGATGTCATCACCAAATCTACAGAATTGCTAGCAAGACTATTCAGAAGATGAAGAGAATCTCCCAAATAAGATTGACCGTATTTGGTGGTGTAAATTGGCGCCGGCAAAATGTTACTCATTTGTAATTTAGATTTTAGTTTAAGGTACAACAGACACAAACTGGTTTAATTATCATCCAAATCCGTACTTTCAGTACGTTGTTTAGTCCGTAAATTCTTCGTACTATTCACAAAGCGAACTTTCAGTTCGTTTTTATGAATTGTAAAGAGCATGAATTACAAAGAAGCCAGACGACAATTTGCGGCAAAAGTAAGCCAGTTGCGCCGACAAAAAAGGATAACACAGGACGAACTAGCAGAACTTATAGACAAGATTACTGACTATATCAGCTTATTGGAACGCGGTGAAAGATCCCCATCCTTTGAACTTATTTTTTCTCTGGCTGAAGCCCTTGATGTACCCGCTACTTATTTAATCAGTTTTAGTCAAAGCGGTGAAAATAAAGCTCTCGTTAACACACTCATAGCTGAACCAGTTTCCCCTTCCGTTGTAGAGCCTGTGGAAGAGGCTGTTACTACAAAAGAAGAACGTATTTCAGATGCTAAACGGCTAGAAAATGCGATGAAAAGCATCCAAGAATTGCAAAATCTCGCAAATGAATATGGGATTACCGATATTTTTCAAGATAATGGAGGAAAGACTTTACAGTTATTAATCCTTTTAGGGCTGCGTATATCACCTGGTCGCGAAGGAAATGATGCTATTGATGCCGAAGGAAAAGAATACGAGCTTAAAACAATCAATATTTCACTTAATCGCAGCGGTGGCGTGACGACTCACCATCATTTGAATGAGATTATACTTGAAAAATATCGCAAAGTTGGAGCTTGGTATATTGGATTGTATGAAGGCATAACTCTCAAGCAAATTTATAAACTCACACCCGAACTTCTAGAACCAAAATTTAAAGAATGGGAAGAAAAGCTCAAAGTTAGAAATGACGCACTTAATAACCCTAAAATTCCCTTAAAATTAGTTAGACGGGGGCAACTTGTCTACTCAGATAGTCAACAATAGCCCTCCGCCAACAACTTGGATTTTGAGAATTATAGTCCTGGGCGCAAAAACCCGGTTTCTTAACGTAATTGCGTCATTTTAGGTTGACGACGGAGAAACCGGGTTTTTTAGATTGATAGTCAGTAAGTCCTGAATTAGGTTGTGCTTGTATAGAGCCTATAGGTGCACGACACCTATTAGCAGTTACAACTAAGCAACAACAAAATTAACCAACTTTCCAGGCACCACAATCACCTTTTTAATCTCCTTACCCTCCAGATGCCGCTTAGCCAAATCTGACTCGCGAGCAAAGTTTTCCAAAGCAGTTTTGTCCGCACCAGAAGGCACTTGAATTGTACCGCGAGTCTTACCCATAACCTGAATTACCAGCGTAATTTCATCAGTAACTAATGCGGAAGCATCCACCATCGGCCAAGTTTGCGTGTGTACCGATTCACTGTTACCGATTAAATGCCACAATTCATCAGCAATGTGTGGTGCAAAAGGCGCTAACAATCGAATCAAAGTATTGATTCCTTCTGCATAAATCGGCGAATCTTTACATTTAGCATCAGTCAAAGCATTGCTCAATTTCATCATTTCCGAAACCGCAGTATTGAACTGATACTCACCCTCCAAATCATCGCTCACTTCCTTAATCGCAATGTGAATCGCCCGCCGCAAATCCTGCTCAGCTTTACTTAAAACCTCTTTCTCCCCCCCTTGGGAAGGCGTGGCAGACGGGAAATTATCTTTCTCCCCCCCTTGGCAAGGGGGGGTTGGGGGGGGTGAAGCAAATTCTGTCACCAACCGCCAAACGCGATTTAAAAAGCGGAATTGTCCTTCTACATCGGCGTCATCCCACTCCAAATCTTTCTCCGGAGGCGCTTTGAATAAAATAAACATCCGCGCCGTATCAACCCCGTATTTTGCCATAACATCCAAGGGGTCAACACCGTTGTATTTTGATTTGGACATCTTCTCATAGAAGACTTGCAAAGGTTCTCCCGTCTGAGGATCTTTTGGATTTGCCGCATCTACTTCGGCTGGAGGAACATATTTGCCAGTAACGGGATTTTTATAGGCCATTGCTTGCACCATGCCTTGAGTTAATAGGCGCTTAAATGGTTCGTCGCAATTAATCAAACCCCGATCGCGCAAAACCTTAGTAAAGAACCGTGAATACAGTAAATGCAGGATTGCGTGTTCAATTCCACCGACATATTGATCCACCGGCATCCAATCATTAGTTTTCGCCGTATCAAATACTTGCTCCTCATTTCTCGCATCGGGATAGCGCAAAAAATACCACGAAGAATCAATAAAAGTATCCATCGTATCGGTTTCTCGCTTCGCCGGAGTGCCGCAACTCGGACAAGGAACATTCACCCACTCTTCCAGCTTTGCTAACGGCGAACCTTTGCCCGTAAATTCTACATTTTCCGGTAAAACTACTGGCAAATCCGATGCAGGTACCGGTACGATTCCGCAGTTAGGACAGTGAATTACAGGAATGGGAGTACCCCAATAACGCTGTCTAGAAATCAACCAATCTCGCAAACGATATTGGACTCGCGCTTTGCCATAACCTTGATTTTCGGCATATTTAATAATCGCTGCTTTGCCTTTAATTGAATCCATACCGTTAAAGCTTTCAGAATTAATCATAATTCCCGGTTCGGTGTAAGCTTCGGTCAACGGCATCTCATCATCTGCCACAATTACTACTTTAATTGGCAGTTCATATTGAGTGGCAAATTGGAAATCTCGCGTGTCATGGGCCGGTACTCCCATCACCGCACCAGTGCCGTATTCGTACAGCACGTAATCGGCAATCCAAATGGGCATTTCTTCCCCATTGAAAGGATTGATTGCTTTGCCACCTGTGGGAATGCCACGCTTGGGTTTGTCTTCGGCTGTGCGATCGATTTCGGTTTGCAGTGCCACTTCTTTCACAAAGTTTTCGACTGCCGTTTTGTGTTCCGGTGTAGTAACGCGATTAGTTAAGGGATGTTCCGGGGACAATACAACATAACTCACACCATAAACTGTATCGGGACGAGTGGTGAAAACAGCGATTTTTTCCTCCATCCCCACAATGGGAAATTCTAAGTAAGCGCCGACGGATTTGCCAATCCAATTGGCTTGCATTAATTTGACTCTTTCGGGCCAATCTGGCAATTTGTCTAAGTCATTTAATAACTGTTCGGCATAATCGGTAATTTTGAGAAACCATTGTCGCAATAATTTGCGCTCTACTTTGGCACCGGAACGCCAGGAACGACCTTCGTTATCGACTTGTTCGTTTGCTAAGACTGTTTGATCGATGGGGTCCCAATTAACTGTCGCTTCTTTTTGATATGCTAATCCTGCTGCTAAAAATTGCAAGAAAATCCATTGAGTCCAGCGATAATAATCGGATGAACAAGTTGTAACTTCTTTTGTCCAATCAAAGGAAATGCCTAGGCGATGAAATAAGTCTTTCATTTGGGCAATATTTTGATTAGTCCATTGGGCGGGGGGAATTCCTCTCTCGATGGCCGCATTTTCTGCGGGTAAACCAAAAGCGTCCCATCCCATCGGATTCAATACACGATAGCCTTGCATCCGCTTGAGTCTGGCAATTACATCAATAATTGTGTAGTTGCGGACGTGGCCCATGTGCAGGTTTCCTGATGGATAGGGGAACATGGATAAGGCATAAAATTTAGGCTTTTGGGTATCTTCTGGCATTTGGTCTAAGTTTTGCTCAGCCCATGTCTGTTGCCATTTTTCTTCTATGGATGCGGGGTTATATCTGGAATCCACAACAATTTCTCCTTTTAGGATTTAGTAGTGTTTGCTTGAATATTTTTGCACATTCAAGGGGCTTCGATTCGGATTTTTTTGAGTTCCAAGGATTTTGGCTCCTGTTTGTGTATTATACATTGTAGTATATAAATTTTGGTTGGGGGCAATGGGGAATGGGGAATCGGGAATCGGGAATGGGGAATCGGGAATCGGGAATGGGGAATCGGGAATCGGGAATCGGGCATAGAGCATAGAGCATAGGGTATTACCCATTACTTATTAGCTATTACCCATTACTTATTAGCTATTACCCATTCCCCATTACCTATTACCTATTCTCGATGGTAATTCATCTTTCACCAGAAAGACTGTAGGCGCAACCACTCCCCAGCCACAGTTACTGTTTTTGGGCGTTACCAGCGTGCAAACCACACTCTTTTAATGTCGATTCTTCCCACCACCAGCGACCTTCCCGTTCGTGTTGATTTGGCAATACTGCTTTCGTACAAGGTTCGCAACCAATGCTGACAAAACCGCGTTCGTGGAGTTTATTATAGGGGACATCCAAAGCACGAATGTAATCCCAAACTTCTGCGGAAGACCAGTTTGCTAAGGGGTTGAATTTAATTAATTCATGGTCGGGAGTAGAAAATGCAGTATCCTGTTCAATCATCGGAATATGGTTGCGGGTACTGGGGCTTTGGTCTTTCCGTTGGCCAGTAATCCACGCATCTAAAGTATTTAGTTTCCGGCGCAGTGGCTTGACTTTTCGCACGCCACAACATTCTTTGTGCCCATCTTCATAAAAGCTAAACAATCCCTTTTCGTCTACTAAGGCTTGTACTTCCGCTGCATCGGGAAACATTACTTCTATTTTAATGCCGTAATGTTTTCTAACTTGTTCTAAAAACTGATAGGTTTCGGAATGCAATCTTCCGGTATCTAGGGTGAAAACGCGGAAGTTTTTGGTGAGTTTTGAAGCCAGATCGATCAGCACTACATCTTCTGCGCCACTGAAAGAAATTGCAATATTGTCAAATTTTTCTAGGGCAAATTTAAGAATATCTCGCGGTGTTTTTGTGCTGTACTCTGCTTCGAGGGTCGCAATGTTTAGATTGGTTCCAATGGCTACCATACTTTCGTGTTCTCCGTGTTGTTTTTTGTCTAACCCTGAATTGTAACCGATCGCAGTCTCTCTCATACCGATCGATTTGACAATCCAGCATCCACAGTACATACCGGCGGATTCATCCCTGGAGAAACAGAAAACCTGCTATCCCATTGATTTGGGAACAGATTTATTCCTTCGCCGACAGACTGACGGGGTTGCTTTCTTCAAGAGACTTCTCCTCAAAAGCTGGTAAAGAACAGGTAAGATGCCTGTTCCACCATCATTTTGGGAGATGTCTAATAGTCTCCTCTAACATCTAAAATCGGTATGTGAGTTATATTTGTATTTGCATTGGGGTGAATTGATCCGTCAAGCGCTAAAGTCAAAGAGGCGATCGCAGCGCCGCCAATAAAACCGATATACCGTCAAAAATAGCAAAGAAGTGTAGAACCATGTCAAAAATCTTAGTAGTAGACGATGTTCCCAGCGAACTAGAAATCATCTGTCGCATTCTTCAAGATGTGGGACTCGAAGTGATCCGGGCGGGAGATGGCGCAGAAGCGATCGCCCGTATCCAAGAAAAAGCGCCGGATCTGGTCGTTTTAGATGTAGTAATGCCACGAATGAACGGATTTGAGGTGATTCGAGAATTGCGGGGCGATCGCAAAACCGCATATTTGCCCGTAGTATTTTGTACTCATAAAAACACCGAGATCGATCGAGCTTGGGGAACTGATTTAGGGGCTGATGCTTACCTCAGCAAACCCTTTGAACCTCAGCAACTTGTCAACATTGTACAGCGTTTGCTATCAAAATAAACTCCTGCTCAAAGATAGATATTTTTTTATAGTGTCACAGGGATCTAGGGCGAAATTTTGCCAAGGGCGAGTTCCGGCGATCGACTAAGGGCAAACAGATAGCACATAATTTCTTTTTTTAAGCTACACTAGAGACTAAAAATAAGCCATGAAAACAACTGCTTCTGGCAGTACAGGGAATCAGACAAATGGAACAAAGCAATTTCTCGTCTTCGCTCAAGCAGACAGTTTGTTTGGCGTCGAGTTAGAAACAGTGCGGGAAGTGCTTTCCCTCAAAGAACAACCCATTTCGCCGGTGCCGAACACCCAGTCATTTTTGCTGGGATTAACCAACTTGCGAGGCGAAATTTTAGCCACAGCAGACTTTGGTAAATTCACAGGTATCGCACCAGTTGATACCCACCATTCCAGCAGTCGCATCTTAGTTGTGGAAGCGCCCGATCCGCGAGACTTAAGACTGTCTAAAATCCGCATTGGCTTAGCTGTCTGCCGCGTTGAAGGAGTTTTACCTCTGAATCCCGATCGCATTGTCTCCGCCATAGACGTCAGTTCTGACCTCGCCCCCTTTCTCAAAGGTTTGTACAATTGTGATGGACGCTTACTCATGATTGTGGATGTAGAAGCGATCGCCCATTCCGAACGCTGGTAAGGAGCATAATTTTGATTTGGGAATGGGGAATGGTTCATGGGTAATTGCAAATAACCAATAACCAATAACAACTAACCAATAACCAATAACAACTAACCAATAACCAATAACAACTAACCAATAACCAATAACAACTAACTTATGCAACTTATCTATGACTTTGTGGCAACAACTTTTACCCTAACATTACCAGACATCTCCCAGCCATTACTGCTTGGGGTAGCCAATTGTATCATTTCTTTGTGTTACTTTGCGATCGCCTCACTGATTAGCTTAGGTTTGTGGCGAAACCGCCAATTCGGCTTCGACACCTTCGCCACAGTCACAGCATTCATATTTTGGAGTTGTGCCTTGGGGCACAGCGGCCACGCAGCAGAACACTTAGGATTGCCACACTCCCCTGTTTTGCAAACAGTGTCCGATTGGATTACTGTAATTCCGGCGATCGCCTTTTTAAGCCTCTCCAACCGCTACAGCTTATTAGTAGGTTCCACCCAAATTCTGCAAGCTAAAAAAGACACAGAACAAGCCCTAAGTGAAACTACTCAGCGATTTCAATCCATCTTCGATCAAGCTTTTCAATTAATAACGCTATTAGAACCAGACGGTACTCTAATCGAAGCCAATCAAACAGCCCTAGAATTTGGTGATTACGAACCGTCAGATTTGCTGGGTCAGAAATTTTGGTATACACCTTGGTGGGCATCATCCTCAACAAACCAGCAACAGCTAAAAACTCACATCAAACAAGTATCCGCCGGCAAATTTGTCCGAGAAGAATACGAAATCACCGGATTCAATAAGCAAGTGACAGTAATTGACCTGTCCTTGAAACCCCTATTAAATGAAGCCGGGGAAGTATTTCAAATCCTCGCCGAAGGTCGGGATATTACCGAAAACAAACAAACCGAAGCTCAATTGCAGCAGCTAACCGCAGAACTAGAGCAGCGAGTGTACGAAAGAACCGAACAGATTGCCCAAACCAATGCACAATTGCAACAAGAAATTAGCGATTGCGCCGCAGTCGAAAAACAGCTATTACGCCTCAAATCAATTTTAGAAGCAACAACAGACTGGGTAGCTATGGCAGATGCCAAAGGGCACAGTCTTTATATGAACCGCGCCACCAGAGAAATATTGAATGTTGGAGACAGTACCGATTTAGCAGGAGTCAGCATTTCTGACGTGATATCTCCCAAAAGTAAGGACACTATTGTGAAAGTCGGCATACCCGCAGCTTGCCGAGACGGAGTGTGGAGTGGCGAGATAATTTGGCAGACTTTAGACGGTAAAGAAATACCAGTTTCTCAAGTAATTATTGCTCACAAATCTGAAAATGGAGAAGTGGAATTTTTGTCAACCATCGCCCGAAACATTAGCAATCGCAAGCTCACGGAACAAGCCATGCAGCAAAACTTGCAAATGCTCGACCTTGCCAGCGATGCTTTGATTATTCGAGAACTAGACGGGACGATTAATTACTGGAACCAAGGCGCTGAGAGAATGTACGGCTTCACGAAACAAGAAGCTTTAGGCAAATGCACTCATACTCTATTTACTACCATATTTCCCCAACCTTTAGAAACCATATTGGCACAGTTAGAGGATCGGGAATATTGGGAAGGAGAACTGATTCATACTACAAATTACCACACCAAAATTACCGTATTCAGCCGCTGGAATTTGCAGCGAGACGAACAGGGAAAACCCAAAGCAATTTTAGAAACTAACAACGACATTACAGGGCGCAAGCAAGCCGAAATCGAAAATCAAAGATTGAGATCGATCGTCGAAAGTAGCTCGGATTTTATCGGCATGGCAACAATGGAGGGAGAGCCATTTTACCTGAACTCCGCTGGCATCAAGCTAGTGGGACTCAACTCTCCCGAAGAACTCAAAACTAAGAATACGGGGGAATTCTTTTTTCCAGAAGACCTCCAGCAATTTACCGCAGAAATTATGCCCACAGTCATGGAAACGGGCTATTGGCGTGGCGAGTTTCGGTTCAAGCACTTTGGCACCGGCAAGAGCATTCCCGTTGACTACAGTCTATTTACAGTTAAACACCCAGAAACAGGAGAGCCTTTGGGTTTAGCGACGGTTACTCGCGACATCAGCGATCGCAAGCGGGCAGAAGAGATGTTGCGCGATCGGGAAAGACTGTTCCGAGCCATTTTTGACCAATCGTTCCAATTTATAGGTCTGCTAGAACCCGACGGCACGATGTTAGAAGTCAACCAAACAGCCCTCTGGGCCACTGATGTGGGGATTGAAGACATAGTAGGGAAGCCGTTTTGGGAAACCCCGTGGTGGGATATTTCCCCAGAAGTCAAGCAGCGGGTACGAGAAGCTGTCGCCAAAGCCGCCGGCGGCGAGGTAGTTCGCTACGAAGCGGAAGTCCTAGTTACCGGAGGTTTCGTCACAACCATTGACTTCTCCCTCAAACCCATCAAAGACGAGAGCGGCAAAGTCGTGCTGTTAATTCCAGAAGGCCGCGACATCAGCGATCGCATTGCCCTAGAACGAGAACTAACCTTGCGTCAAGCCCGCTTTGACGCCTTTTTCGCCGCTTCACCAGCGGGAATGTTTATCACCGACGAACAACTCCACTTCGTGCAGTTCAACGAAAAACTCTCCGAACTTGGCGGCCAGCCAGTTTCAGCATACATTGGCAAAACCTTATGGGAAGTTGAACCAGCAATGGCATCAACCACCTTCCCTCTGTACCAGCAGGTTTTGAGTAGCAACCAAGCCATTTTAAACATGGAACACTCCAATCCAACTACCGCACAGCCAGATGTCATGCGGGATTGGCTATCATCTTACTTTCCGCTACCGGGAGAAGATGGCAAGCCGATCGGGATTGGGGCTTTCATTTTGGAAGTGACCGATCGCAAGAACCTAGAACGAGAACTCGCCTTGCGTCAAGCCCGCTTTGACGCATTTTTTGCAGCCGCCCCAGCCGCCATGTTTATCTTCGATGACCAACTGCGGTTCGTGCAAGTAAATGAAAAATTGACCGAAACCACCGGGCCTTCAATTGCCCAACACCTAGGGCGCACGCTGAGGGAAGTTGTACCCGAAATGGTTCACACCCTAGAGCCCATGTTGCAGCAGATTCTTGCCACCAACGAACCGTTTTTAAACATAGAAGTTTCCGGCACAACCGTCAGTCAACCGGGCGTACAGCGATATTGGCTAGCCTCATATTTTCCTTTACCAGGAGAAACCGGTCAGCCGATCGGTGTCGGCGGAGTAGCAGTCGAAATTACCGATCGCAAACAAGCAGAACAAGAACGCGATCGGTTTTTCACCCTTTCCCTAGACTTGCTGTGCATCGCCGATTTTGAAGGCAAATTCAAGCGCGTCAATCCCGCCTGGGCAACAACCCTCGGCTACACTTTAGAAGAACTACAAGAACAACCTTTTCTCAATTTTGTTCATCCAGACGATCGCCAACATACCGTATCCGAAGCTAACAAAATAGCTCAGGGAGTCGAAACAATCGCGTTTGAAAATCGCTACCGCTGCAAAGACGGTTCCTACAAGTGGCTGTCGTGGAAATCACGACCTTTACACCAAGAAAAGATCATGTATGCAGTGGCTCGCGACATTACCGACAGCAAACACGCAATTAGTCAATTACAAGAAACAACCGCCCAGTTAGCCCGTTCCGAATCCGAATTTAGACAGCAAAAAAACCTCTTGCAACTGCTAATTGATAGCATTGGTGAAGGCGTAGTTGCAGCCGACACAAAAGGCAATTTTTTCCTGTTCAACCCCGCCGCCGAAAATATCTTTGGCTTGGGTTCAACAGACACACTGCCCGACGAGTGGTCGGCAAAATACGGTTTATTTTTGAGCGATGGAGTCACTCCCTATCCCACCGCCGACATACCTTTAACGCGGGCCATTCGAGGAGAAATAGTTGACGACGCAGAGGTTTTCACCAGGCACGCAGGCAAGCCAGAGGGTGTGTGGGTAAAAATTAACGGCCGGCCGCTCAAAGACGAAACAGGGGCGATCCAAGGTGGCGTAGTTGTCTGTCGCAACATCACCGAAGAAAAAGCATCTACCAAGCGAATGCAGCAGTTAGCAGAGTCACAAGAACGCTTACTGCAAGAACTCAAAACGCGGCAAAATGCCCTCGATGAATCCGCAATCGTCAGCGAAACAGACCTCAAAGGCATCATCACCTACGTCAACGAAAGATTCACTCAAATATCTGGTTACAGTATGGGAGAACTCCTCAACCGCGACCACCGCATCGTCAACTCCGGCTATCATCCCAAATCATTTTTTCAAGAAATGTGGCTGACGATTTCTCGCGGCTTGGTATGGAAGGGTGAAATAAAAAATCGGCGCAAAGACGGCTCGTTTTATTGGGTAGATTCCACCATCGCCCCCATCTTTGACACCCATGGTAAAATTATTAAATATATTGCCATCCGCTTTGACATCAATGAACGAAAAGAAGCACAAGAAGGACTAGAAAAATTAGCAGCAGAACGGAAAGCAGAAGCTGATTCAATGACCCAGCAGGTCCTCAAATTGTTAGGAGAAATTAAAGGCGCGGCTCAAGGCGATTTGACTGTCAGAGCAGAAGTTCATAACGATGTTTTAGGCGCTGTCGCCGACTCCTTCAACTTCCTGATCGGTTCCCTGCGAAAAGTGGTTACAGGAATTCAAACTTTAGCAGAACAGGTAACATCAGCCACCGATGAGTCAATTAGTAATACCAGCCAACTGACGCAACAAGCAGAAGTTCAAGCAGCCAAAATATCTGCCATCATGCAAGAAATCGATCGCATTGTCAATTCAATCCGTGACGTGCGAGATGTTTCGGTGCGTGCCGAAACAGTCGCCCAACAGTCTTCTCACACCGCTGAGGCTGGCGGTATGGCGGTCGATCGAGCTGTAGAAGGCATTAACGAACTCCGATTGACAATCGCCTCAACCTCAAAAATGATGAAACGTTTGGGCGAGTCTTCCCAACAAATCGGCAAAATTGTGACATCTATTTCTCAACTTGCTTCCCAAACTAATTTGTTAGCCCTGAATGCTACCATTGAAGCAGCCCGCGCGGGCGAACAAGGTTTAGGCTTTGCGGTTGTAGCCGAAGAAGTGCGAAAATTAGCAGAAAGATCCGCCGGTGCGACGGAAGAAATCTCCGAAATTGTCGGTACAATTCAAGAAGAAATCAGTCGTGTAATGAAGGCAATGGAATCAGGGACACTGGAAGTAGTGGAAGGTACTAAACTCGCCAGCGAAGCTAAAACTCACCTGAATGCCATCATCGAAGTTAGCCGCGAAATGAATGCTTTGGTGCAAAATATTACTCGTGCATCAGCCAAACAAACTATTTCGGCTGAAGAGATTTCTAACAGTATGCAGCAAGTGAATGAGATTGCGAATACAACTGCTCAAAAAGGTTCGGATGTTAAAGCATCTTTGGACGATCTGTCTGGTTCTGTTTCTAAATTGCAAAAGTCAGTCGCGAATTTTAGGAGTTAGTTGACGGTTGTCAGTTGACTGTCAGCAGGTCGGACACGGCAATGCCCATTGGTGTCAACTTAAGCTATAGCAACCGCCAGTCCTCTCGCCTACCCGCCAGTCCGCCAGGGAATGAATTCCCTGTCTAATAGCTAAAGTCCTCTTAAGAGGACTCATGAGTTCTTCAGTCCTCTTAAGAGGACTTTAGCTTTGAGGCAGGGGTTTAAACCCCTGTCGGACTGTGGAATGAACCTGGTTGTTGACACCAATGGGCTTTTGGAGTGTCCTGATGGTTAACTGTCAACTGCCAACTGCCAACTGCCAACAGCCCACTGCCCACTGCCCACTGGCCACTGCCCACTGACTAATATGAATGATATCGACTTAAACGAATTAATAGATGCTTTTACCGCTGAAACCCAAGAGTTTTTGCAATCAATGGAGAGCAACTTATTGGGAATGGAATCTGGTGATTTAAAACAGCGAGAAGCCGCAGTAAAAGAAATGTTTCGAGCGGCTCACTCCATCAAAGGTGCTGGTTCGATGTTGGGGTTTAACAACGTATCTGCCGCAGCTCACACTCTGGAGGAGTGTTTTGTCATTTTTCGCGATCGCACAGACTTGTCAGCCCTAGAACAGACAACAGTAACTCTATTGCTACAAGGTGTGGATGCTCTCAAAAAAATTACTACCGAATCAATTCACCACTCCGATGTCAGCAGTCCCGATCAAACAGAAAACTTGGAGATAATCGCCCAAATTCAACTTCAATTCGAGCGTCAATACGGCAGGCCAGAACCACCGGCAGTTCCGGTAATCAGCAAATCCCCCGCCCCAGAAACCCTGAAATTGATTTTTGAACACGAATTACCACCAGTCTTAAATCGCCTAGAAACCGAACTTTCCCAAGCTTCAGAGGCTGATTTAGCAATCAGCGTCACCGCACTCAACCAGGTTTATTACCAACTCTCCGGTTTAGCTGGAATGTTGCAATTGCCAGACTTTGGGAAAGTTGCCGAACCCCTCAGAGATTTGATCGACTCAAAGGATTTAACACTAGAACAGTTGCAATCCCAGGGTTGGGCGATTGCTCAAAACCTACAAACCGCACGTCAGCAAATATTAGCAGGAAAGGCGATCGACCCCCCCAAAATCTCCCCCCCCACTCAGGAAGAAAGCCAACCAGAACCCAAAACCAAGGACACCCACGCACCATCCACCGCCCCTACACCATCCTCAGTCCCCAGCCCCCAGCGCCCCACAATCCGAGTAGACTTAGAACGCTTGACAGAATTAGTCAATCTAGTCGGGGAATTAGTCATCAACCGTACCAACTTAGAACTTCAAGAATCCGAACTCCGCAGCGAAGTCAAGCGCATCCGTCGCAGTATTATCGATTTGAACCAATTCGGCGGTCAGTTGCGAGAAGAATATGACAGGATGAGCTTTGGAGACTGGAAAAGTGCCCATGACAACCTAGGAATCGGAAAATTTGCAGAACTAAACCAAGAAATTCCCACCATTACTAACGGCAAATCCTCTAGACCCAATTCTCACTTTGATGTCTTAGAAATGGATCAATACACAGAGTTCCACTCTACAGCCTCCGAAGTTATCGAAACCACTGAAACAATTGCTCAATCTGCCACCAAATTAGACTCCTTATCCATGAGATTCGAGCGCAGTATCGACCAACTGCGTCGCATCACCGAACAGCTACGCAGCCGAGTCATGCAGTTGCGAGTTGTCAGTTTCAGCCGCGCCGTCGATCACTTGCCGCGAGCACTCAGGGATATGTGTCTCACCTACGATAAAGATGTTAACCTGCTGCTATTAGGAAGAGATACTAAAATTGATGAAAGTTTGCTTGATGCTTTGCGCGACCCCTTAATACATCTAGTCAGAAACGCTTTCGATCACGGCATCGAAATCCCCGAAATTAGGCAGGAAATGGGCAAGCCAGCCAGCGGTCAAATTGAAATAGAAGCCCGACACCAAGGTGGCCAAACTATTATCACTGTCGCCGATGACGGCAAAGGAATTGACCCGGAAATCATTCGCCGCAAAATTGTGAAAAAGGGTTTGGCGACAGAGGAACAAGCCGAAGATTTTTCGATTGCGGAACTCTACGATTTTCTATTTTGGCCTGGTTTCAGCACAGTCGAAGAAGTGAGCGACCTTTCAGGGCGGGGAGTTGGCCTCGACGTGGTACGGGCGAATTTGCGGACGGTTCGAGGCACTGTAAAGGTGGATTCTCGCCTGGGAAAAGGCACGAGTTTTATCATCAAACTGCCACTTTTACTGTCGATTACTGACGCCTTGATGGTGAAGACCGATCGCAATAAAATAGCAGTACCACTGGATGCAGTCGAGGAAATTCTCCACATCAAAGCCTCCGAAGTGCACACCGCCGGAAATCAGCCCATGCTGTGGTGGCGGGAGGAATTTATTCGTTTAGTGCGACTCCAAGACTTGCTCGAATATAGCGTTTTAGGCCCCGATGCCCCCTCTCCTGACCCTTTAACCCAAGAGCACATTCCGGTGCTAGTCTTAGCTTCTAGCGAAGGAATGCTAGCGGTTGCCGTGGAACGGCTCATCGGTCAGCAGGAAATTGTGGTAAAACCCTTACCATCGCCTCTGTCTAAGCCTCGCGGGGTTTTGGGAAGTACGATTTTAGGAGACGGGCGAGTGGTGACTATTTTGGATGTGGATGATTTGGTGGGCCAACCTTCAGCAAATAGTTCGATCGCCCCTGTGTCTGGTAAAGTACCACATTTAGCACCAACTTCGAGTCATGCACCGCAAATTTTAGTGGTAGACGATTCCTATACAATTCGGCAATTGCTGTCATTGATGCTGACGAGAGCTCGCTATCGAGTAGTGCAAGCCAAGGACGGCTTGGACGCCCTGGAAAAGTTGCAAAACGGTCTCGATTGCAGTTTAGCGATTGTGGATATTGAAATGCCCCGGATGGATGGATTTGAATTTTTGCGATCGGTGCGATCGACCCAACGGTTTGCTAAAATTCCCGTAGCCATGCTCACCTCCCGCAGCGGCGAAAAACACCGCCAAATGGCAATGGAACTAGGCGCAAATCAATACTTCACCAAACCTTACAGCGAAGCCCAACTTTTAGAAGCCATCCCCAAACTAATCAAACATCAAACAATATGATTAACGAACCGCGAAGACACAAAGAGCGCGAAGAAAGAACAGCATTTTCTTCCTTCCCCCTTGGGGAGTAGAGGGTGGCAGGGGGGTTCTTCCTTCGCGTCCTTCGCGCCTTCGCGGTTCAATAATATTCAATCCACAATCCCAAATCGACATGACTCACGCCAACTACAATCGCCGCTTCCGCAACCAGAAACAAACTAATGCCAGATCCCCGGCCCGCAAATTAGTTTCCTTTGACCTAGGCAGCGTTTATTATGCTGTTCCCATTGAACGAGTACAGCGCGTTGTCAAAGACTTTAATCCCTACGGTTTTTTAGATAGTGGTAATAGTTTAGTCAGGCATCAGGAAGAACTAATTACGCTAATTGATTTATCTAAAATATTTAAATCCACTAAAAGTATGGCTGACTGCAACTACCTAATTGTTTGCACTTTCAATCAAGGCGAGCGGTTGGGAATTCCCATTCCTGATATGCCGAAGATTTTAGAAATTTCCGAAGCAGCTTTTTGCGAAATTCCCCTATTGTACCGCCAACAGCAACTACCTGCGGCTGTTGAAAAATTAATTCGCGCACCGGATGGTTCCGAAGTCTTTTATTTAAATTTGGATTTATTGAGCTCAATTTAGCTCAGTTATAAGATAAAATATAAATGGTATTTTGTCAACGATATATGAAAAAAAATACAATGAAAAAAATTACAATATTGTCGATCTCGCTACTGATGTTTGCAGCAATTCCAGAGTGTCCCCAGGTGGGACTAGGGCTAAGTGCGATCGGCCAACCAAAAACTCCCCAACCACCCAAAAAAGACGACCCCAAAAACCTCGGCTACGTCTCCCCCGAATTTGCCGAAAAGGTATCCCAACAGGAAATTGAGCAAATCAACGCCAACGTCGAAACCCTGCTGCTAACTCAAAGCTGCATCCGCTGCGACCTCCGAGGTGTAAAATTAGTTAACCTCACCTTAAAAAATCCGATCGTTACCGGAGCAGATTTATCAGACGCCAACCTCAGCGGAGGTACTTTCGAGATAGCAGATTTTGTCAACACTAACTTAGCACGCACCGACTTAAGTGGCTCAGTTTTAATAGGAGCCAGAATCAGCAATACTAATTTCAGGAAAGCTAACTTGACCAATACTAATTTAGACGGTGCAGATTTGCGCTTTGCGGACTTGAGAGATGCCAATCTTTCTAATGCTAACCTCCGTAATTCTAACATGGATGGTGCTAGTCTCGATCGAGCCAGTATGGGAGGAACTACCATGCCCGATGGTCGGAAAAACCAATAATATTAAATTCGTCATGAATGACGGCTAGCTATATTAACCGCCATGCAATTAAAGTCGCGGTTTTACCTTTAGCCGCGATCGGTTCGCAAGGTTCAACCCTTAGATTTTGTGACATCCTTTGATAAACAGCATCAGAAATAGTAATCGCACCACCAGGCGTGGCACTTTCTAAGCGTTTTGCTGTATTGACAACATCACCAATTACCGTATAAGTCCGAACATCTTCACCACCAAATAGCCCTTCAATAACGCTCCCGCAATGCACCCCGCAGCCCGCACCAATTCCATATAATTCAAGCATTTCTAAAGCAGCTTTACTCATAGATTTAGCCGCAGCAATTCCCTGCTCTGGCGTAGCATAAATCGCCATGACTTCATCGGCGGTAAATGTTATTCTTAAAGGCTTAAACTGAGCAACTGCTGGTTCAACACAGCGGTAATATTCATTTAGAACCGCTGCAACTGTCTCAGGGGAAGTTTTTTCGCACCAACTTGTAAAACCGCGAATATCCATAAATAAAATCGTGCGATCGCACTTTTGAAAAGCCAAACCTGCTGGATTATTAAGCGCTGTTTCTACTACATGACTTCCCATCCCCCATTCTGCCATATTTCCCAGTAGTTGAGCAGTTTTTTGTAGCTGCTTTCTCTGTTTGACAAGCTGTACCGACTGCAACCCTAAAAGCAAACCGATAAACACCATACTCCAACTAAGAAACCAATGCGTTGCCGTCCCCGCAAATGTCACAATTAATTCTAGATTAGCAATTAAATATTGAGACTTAATCCCAATCACAACATAAAAAGCTACCACCATCAGAGCCCTCACCAAACTTTCCAGTGGAATCAGCCAATCATCAATACCCTTAGCCCAATGGAATCGCAATCCTTGCAAAGTAGCAATCATCAGAGAAAATAACCAAAAGACAACGTGACTAGGATTTTGGAAAAAATCTAGCCCGTCTATCGGCACATCAATCAGCGTATAGATGCCAACGCAGATCAGGTTTCCCCAAAAACGGTGGCATTTCGAGTTCGACAGATACCAAGCCTGAACAAGCATTGCTACTATCAGTAAATATTCAGTTGGGTCTGTGATAAATTTGAAGAAACCAGCTAATATTAAGTCTGATAAACTCTTCAGAATTAAAAAGTGACCGCTGTTACTTAATACTTCACTAAAAAATGTACTGGTGCGACTTCCTTGTAGCAGACTTTTCCATACAATTTTTGACTTAAGACTTGATTTTGCCGTTTCAATACTTCTATTTTTCATCTTAATTAAAGGTCAGCGACCAGAGAATTATTGTATACCAGTTCCCCAAAAAAGATGCAACTGTAGAGAGAATTAAAACCACGATATTCATCAGTCATTCCCCGAAAAAAAAATCTATTAGCTATCTTCCTCTGTTGTTTGCTGGCGGCGTTTCCGAAAAATACCAGTCATATTGATTCCTGTTACCAGCAGCAAAATCACACCCAAACCTACCAAAAACACATAGATTGGCATCAAAAAATTTCCCAAATATTCTCCTTGGTGGATATTCAGAAAAACTTCTCCTACCTCTTTCGGCATCTTAAACCAACTTCTGCCAACTCGGTAGATTACACCTGTGACTGTACTGACTGCTAAAGGCAAGACAATAATCGGTGTAGCAATACGGTGAACCTTACGAAAATCAAGTTTAGCACCTGGTCTTTCAGGGCGTGCGCCACCCAAAAATTTGGTCATCGTCAAACCAGTAACTATCAGCCCAATCACTCCCAAAGCCAGCAAAAGCACATAAAATGGTCTGAGTTCCTTTCCGAGATAGCTTCCTTGGTGAATATCCATAAAAATCTTGGCAGCATCACCTTCTATGCCAAACCAATCTTCTCCCAGCCGATAGGCAACACCAGTTAATGCACTCAATAGTAAAGGGATGAAAATAATCGGTGCAACTTGGCGGTGAAGTTTGCGAAAGTTAGCGCTTGCCATCTATTTATTCTCCTATTTTTTAGATATTTTGTTGTTGACAAATCAGATATTCTTGGACGCACGGGTAGGCAGAAACCGGGTTTTTTTGCGAAAATATTTCGCTTTTGTATAGTTTTGGACGCACGGGTAGGCAGAAACCGGGTTTTTTTGCGAAAATATTTCGTTGTTACCCGCAGATTCGGTAAAAAACCCGGTTTCTTTGGTCGAAGTGGGTAAGTCCTGTTGTGAAAAACCCGGCTTCGGCGCAAATCCTAGCATTATGAAAAAGTAAAATCAGTCGCGTTAAGATTTCCAGCATTAACTCCTTTCAACACTGCCAAATATTGACCAGTGCCTGCTATCCTTAACAGAGTATCGCTAGCATAAATTCCAGTTCCTTGAGTGATATTAATGTTAGCAAATCCTAAGCCATCTTTGAGCTTCAGTATGTCTGCGCCTTTTTGAAAGTCCGTGATGATATCAGCGAGAGCGAGAGTATTTGCAGCCCCTCGCCCTTCCAGCTCAAATAAATCCGAACCCATGCCGCCGGTCAGAATATCATTGCCCTTCCCTCCATCAAGGATATCATTTCCTGCACCGCCGCTAAGTGTGTCAAAACCCTTGCCGCCTTCTAGTTTATCATTGCCATTGCTGCCAGTCAGAATATCATTGCCCTTGCCTCCTTTGAAAATATTATTGCCAAGAATTCCTGTCAAGTTGTCATCACTATCTGTACCTTTAATTTCATTCTCGTAGAAATAGCCGCCGCTTTCGTATCCATAATTACTAACACTCGCTGAAGTGCCGTTTTGATAACCACTTTGGTATCCATCATTGCTGCTACTACTTATGTACCCAGAATTGCTGTTACCATTTTGGTACTCAGAATAGCCGTTGCCATTTCGGTACTCAGAATAGCCGTTGCCATTTTGGTACTCAGAATAGCCGTTGCCATTTTGGTACTCAGAATAGCCGTTGCCATTTTCGTAACGGCTGTCATCACCACTTTCACCACTTTCACCACTTTCACCAATTGAGAGTTGGTATCTCTCCGATGATACTGGATCGACATCGATAGAATTGTCTTGTGTCACATAAGACTGTCCCACGCCTGTCCAAATTTTAGTTTGGTTGCTCATTTGTTAGATCCTGGTTGCTTAACTCATTTACAATTACTAATGTGACAAAACAAAGTAAAGAACTCGGAAAGACCTAAAATTTCTTTCATCCGCCTCCAAAACCTCCTCAATAGTCCTGGATGCACGACATCTATATCTCGTGTTAATCTAGGGGCAATCCCCGTGGTTGCCCCAATCCCTTAGTCTCTTGCGTAAGTCCTGCTCAACCTAAACATCAGCCCATTTTCGCAGCAAATTAGCAATGCTTTTGGATAGCAAGTCAAACTCCGCTGTCTTTCCAGACTTCTGAAAAAGGGTATCGCGAACCGTATCCAAATCAAAGAGAATTTCTCGTTTGTGAGCATCCCGAACTAAACTCTGCACCCAAGTCACCGCCGCTAGTCTTTCACCTTCAGTGACAGGTTCCACACGATGTAAAGTTGTAGTAGGATAAACAACCATTGAACCAGCATCAAGTTTAAAAGCTTGTTCGCCTTGGGTACTTTCAATCACTAATTCCCCGCCCGTATAAGTGGCAGGATCGCTGAGAAATAGAGTGAGAGACAAATCCGATCGCATTAGTTCTTCGTCTCCCATAATCGCATTATCAATATGTGTCCCGTAGTACATTCCTCCCTGATAGCGACTAAACATAATGGGACGAATTGCTTTAGGGCGCGCCGCTATTTGGAATAAAGAATTGCGTTTTAGTGCTTGATTGACTAAATTTCTGAGTTCCTGAGTTGGAGCCGCATCATTTTTTAGTTGAGCATTATTTTTTACTTGTTGGGCGTACCAACCTGCTGTTAATTTCCCATCGACAAATTCAGCATTTTTTAGGCGATCGACAATTAATCCTAATTCCTCTGAAGTCAGAATATTTGCCATACAGATAATCATTGGGGACACTCCTACAGGTTGCTAATGGACTCGCATTGTAGCAATAAGGTAATGTCTGTGCAAACAATTTTTCGATGTTTTTGGTTCTTTCCGAGTTCTTTACTTTTTTCTGGGATAGTAGCAGTAATCACCCAGAATAAGGCTTTTTTAAAGATGCAAAGTAAAACTAAGATTTGGCTCGGCATTGGAGCTTGCGTTTTAACCTCTGTAGCTGCTAGTGCGATCGCATCCCAGAATGACAGCAGTGTTAATCAATTTTCCCCTATTTCTCTTTTAAGTAATGCTGCTAATTCATCGATGAGCAACAGCAAGCCAGTTAAACCCATCGTCTTAATGAGTAGCAGTGGGGGCGAACAAGGAGAAAGCGGCGAAGGAAAAAGACCAAAACCCCGGAAAAAAAGTAGTTTCACTTCTGAACTTTCCTTGACAGATAGTAATGTCACAATGACAGCTTCCAAGGGCGGGGAAGGTGGAGAAAAAGGAGAAGAGGGAGAAAAAGGAGAAAGCGGTGAAAAAGGAGAATCTGGAGAAGAGTTAAGGTTTTCTATTAATATCAACTCTTAAGCTACTGAGGAGAATTTTACTTGAAAACAGCTACCTACTCCTAGCTGACTGGTAACGCTAATTTCTCCTCGGTGGCTTTGGACAATTGCTTGGGCGATCGCCAATCCCATCCCCAAACCCCCTGCGCGGCGATTTCTGGCTCGATCTGCTCTCCAAAATCTGTCGAAAACTAACTTGACATCTTCTGGAGCAATGCCGATACCAGTATCCTCTACACTCACAATTGTCGATCGGTTCTGTCTGCTCAGAGAAACAGTCACAATTCCGCCCGCTGGTGTGTAATGAATTGCGTTTCCAATCAAGTTAGAAAACAAACGAGTTAGCTGTGCAGCATCTCCCATTACAGACGTATCAATGGCTAAATTTGACTTGAGAATAACTTGCTTTTCTTGAGCTTGCAGTTCCCACAAATCTAGCAAATCCTCTAATAGTTCGTCTAACGGAACCGCTATCCACTCGCGGGCGATCATGGCTGCTGGTGCATCCATTCTAGTTAATAAAAGTAAGTCTTCAACTAACTGAGTCATCTGTTTAGTAGCAGAGGCGATCGCCACCATTTTCTTAACATCCGCTGCATGAATTCTCTCAGGATGACTCTGCATCACTTCCACTGAAGTTTTAATCGCCGTCAGCGGACTTCTCAACTCGTGAGAAGCATCAGCAGTGAATTGTTTTAACTGCTGAAAACTATCCTCAATTGGCTTGAGAGATTGCTTAGTCAGCCACAAACCACCAACCGCAGTCAAGCTCAGAAAAATAATACTCCCATAACCCAAATTCCAGCGGAGTCTGCTGAGAACTTCTTCGACTTCTTTAGTAGATTCGCTGGTGCGAATATAACCTTTTAATTCTTGTTTCTTATCATTATAAGAAATATAAACTGGAATTGTCGCCGACCGAATTTGCCCGTTTTGTATGGTTTGGAAACCCGATTTTATTATTACAGGTGGTAAACTCTTGCCGGAATTTCCTAACATTTTACCTGCTTCATTAAACCATTCTACAGATTGATCTGGTTCCCGCAGATTTTGCCAGGGAATGTCTAAGTCTCCGTCTTTGTCTAACTGGCGCGTTACTTTTTCGCGATCGAGTTCAATCTGAAAGTCATCATTGCGCTGTTCACTTTGTTGATGAGATAGATCGCCTTTTTTTTCTGGATGTTCTGAAAGGTGCTGCTTTTCGATCGCAACTAAACTGTGAGAAGCTGCTTGAGCCAAAACCTCCAATCGCTGGTCTAATTCTTGATACAGACTGCTGGTAAATAATTCATAAACAGCAATAGCAGAAGTTCCTAAAATAGCTACCATAACTGTTAAGTAAGATAGCAATAAACGCCATCCCAAAGCTTGAAATTGGGGATTAGAGGTTTTGGTTGAGCCGATAACCCATGCCATAAATAGTCTCAATAAAATTAGCTGGTGCGCCTGCTGCTTTCAGTTTTTGTCGCAAACCCCGGAGATGAACTTTTACGGTTTCTTCTCCTGGCGAGTCTTCAAAAGCCCATATATGGTCTAGGATAGCACTCCGTGTTAAAACGCGCCCTCCTGTTCGTAGGAATAATTCTAGCAAACTGTACTCCTTTGGTGTAAAGTGCAGCAAATTATCGCGATAAGTAACTTCGCAGGTATTCGGGTTTAAACGCAGATTTTCCCACTCTAATACTGGTGGCAAAGTTGTACTTCCCCGCCGCAGTAAGGCTCGAATTCTTGCTGCTAATTCTGGTAAATCGAAGGGTTTAACGACATAATCATCAGCTCCGGCATCTAGTCCTATTACTTTATCATTGCTGGTGTCTCTGGCTGTTAGCATGAGAACGGGGGTTTTTAAACCTTGTCGGCGCAAGCGCTGACAAAGGGTGATTCCATCTATTTTTGGCAGCATCACATCTAGCAGAATTAAGTCATAGGTAAAAGTTTCTGCAAAGTTCCAACCTTCTTGACCGTCGGCGGCTATGTCTACGGCATAATGTTGATCGGTGAGGGCTTCTGCTAATGCTTGGGCAATGCGATCGTCGTCTTCTACTAACAGAATCTTCATAACTCACTGCTAAAATATTGTTGATTGTTGATTGTGATATCGCATAGTTTTTTTTCGGAATGATTAAACCGCAGAGGCCACAGAGTCCGCAGAGTCAGAGAAGAGAGATGAATAATTCGGATGCCAACGGATTTGATATCATTCCTAATTTTTTAATCTCAAATCTAATATCTAATATCTAATGCGGACTAAAGACCGATCGCTGTTAAGGGTTCCCAACTTGTGACATCTTCAAACAAAGATTGATACCCCGCCACATTGGGATGAAGCCCATCTGCAATTAAGCGCGATCGCCACCAATCAGTACCCCGATCGCACCATTTGTCAAAAATATCTAAATAGGGGATTCCCCGCTCCAAACAAGCCACTCTGGTTGCTTCTTTATATCGATACTGGTCAGCATGACTATAGTACAAACAATCCTGAAAAGGCATTTTACTTTCATCCACCGGCACCATCCCGACAAAAATCACTGGACAAAGTTGTTGTGACAAATTTAACAAGTTATCCAAAACTGTTTTAAAATGTTCAAAATCAGTATAGTTACGCCCGATCGCAGATTGTACTCTCGCCGAATCATTCAGCCCTACCGAAATAATCATCGCATCCGGGACACGATTTCTGAGCTCACCACGGTGACGAAACTCATTCTCTAGCCGCTGAGAGACTTGATAAGCGCGATCGCCCCTAACCCCCAAATTATACAGAACGTGTCCAGGACTCTCCGACAACATCCATTGGCGCCGCAGTCGTTCCACCCAGCCCCCGCCCACACTATCGCCAAAACCATAGATTAAACTGTCCCCAAACGCCACTAATTTTAGGGGATGAGAAGTTATCGGACGCAAGTGACTAAATGAATGGGCTGTGGCTACCTGCATAACAAAAAGGTACTCAATGAATAATTAACATATTGACACTATATTTCAATGCGACTCGATCGCCTTCAACCCGATCGCACTTAGACCAATTTAATGTGAAGTTACACATATTCCGATCCCCCTAAATCCCCCTTAAGAAGGGGGACTTTGATTGGACTCTTGTCCCCCCCTTCTGAAGGGGGGTTAGGGGGGATCGAATTCTATGCAGCTTCATAAAAAATTGGTATTAGACCGTGGATTTACCCGAATTTGTTGGTAAACTAGAATCTAACATCAGATAAGTAGGTAGTCTCATGGCTAAGCGTCCACCCTTTGATTCAACTCAGCTAACCCGTAGGGCAGAAGAGTTGATCAGTGCTGCATCCAACCGCTATCGGATTACGGTACAGGTAGCGAACCGCGCCAAACGTCGTCGCTATGAAGATTTTGACAACAATGACGACCATCAAATGAAACCAGTGATGCGGGCTATATTTGAAATGTCTGACGAATTGACACAGCCGGAAATTATCGGAGACATCTAGCTATTTGGAGAGTTTTGAGGTGCGAGCAATTATTTTGACTCACACCAATTTTTTATGAGGCTGCATAGAATCCGATCCCCCCTAGCCCCCCTTAATAAGGGGGGGACAAGATTCTGATCAAAGTCCCCCTTCCCCCCTTGGGGGGGGCTAGGGGGGGGTGGGGATTTAGGGGGATCGAAATATGTGCAACTTCACATTAAATTGGTATTACACTCAAAACTTGCTGAAATTATTTTATATTTGAACAAATCATCAAAACCGTGAAGAAATTAAAGCTGGCCTTGAGTTTTTTGTTAATTACTTTGAGTGTGGCGATTTTCACGCTTTTGAGTTGGATATTGGAATCGGGCGAACTAAGTCTATCGGCGATGGAACCTTCGGTATTGCGGGCTAATCAATCTGTGTCTGAAGTACGGGTTGCTCAAGAACCGCAGGCGCAACAAGTGAGAGTCCAAGATGCTTGGAAATTTGTCTATCAAAAATTGCCTGATTTCCCCCTCGCCAATAATTACATTTCTAAGGAAACTGGAAAAGTAGACCCCAATAATACTTTAGTCGCACGCTTGATTCGATATCATGTGTTTGTCAAAGGACGGCCACCCAATTATCGCTTTGATTGGAAATTGAGTTTAGCTGATTATTTGGGGGTAACTCCCGATTATTTGGTCGAAAGTGTGTATCCCGGAAACGATGTTTTGCGATCGAATCCCTTGGAGGGCGATCGGGCTGCGATTCAAAGTTTAAATAGAAGTCAGCGCGATGCTTTGGTTCAAGCTTTAGTTGATGTTTTTACAGGGGATTTGGGCTCATCAGACCCCAAAACACCGGCGGGAGGAAAACCAGAAGGGCGATCGAACTCGCCGACAATACCTCAGCCCCAGCCAGGAGACGCTAAGTTGCTAGCACCTTAAAATTTTGTTTCAATGATTAGGTAGAATCATAATTATGCCCCTCTCTTCTCTTCCTCTGTGTTCTCTGCGTTCTCTGCGGTTAAATCATCCGATATCAAAAATTTCTCCATGGTCGATCGCGTAATTAAGACAGGTGACGGATGGCGTTTGGGATGGAACCCCAACAGCACCGAGTTTCAGGGTTTAGTGGGTGGCGATGGTTGGGCGATCGAGCTCACCGAGGCTGAGTTGAACGATTTTTGCAGCCTACTAGCCCAATTAACCGCCACCATGACTCAAATGGCCAGTGAGTTGATGGAAGAGGAAAAAATCGCGATCGAAGCCGAAAGCGATTTAGTGTGGGTGCAAGTAGAAGGCTATCCCCAAGCTTACAGCGTGCAGTTCATCCTCAGTGCTGGTAGGAGGTGTGAGGGTTTTTGGCCCCCGGCTGCGATACCTGGTTTGACCCAAGCTGCAAAAATTTTAAAAGTTTTTTGATTTTTTTTGACTTTTTTCTGAATTTGATGATATGCTGTTAAAGCTGTCGGGACGTAGCGCAGCTTGGTAGCGCACTACTTTGGGGTAGTAGGGGTCGCAGGTTCAAATCCTGTCGTTCCGATTCATAAAACCCGCTCAATGAGCGGGTTTTACAGTATTTATACGCAACGTGCGAGAGTTGCAATTCTCAAAGTCCTAGACGCACTATCAACCTAAAATAACCTAGTTATACTTTTGAGGCAGAAGTAATTCCCAAGATGATTTCACTGCCAGATATCACAATTATCGACCAAATTTACCAAAGTGCTAATTCACTCGTATACCGAGGCGTCCTGAATCAAAATCAGCAACCAGTGATTTTGAAACTCCTCAAACAGGATTACCCCACACCAGCCGAACTCTACCGCTATCAACAAGAATACGAAATCACTTGCAGTCTTAATCTAGAGGGAACAATTAAAGCCTACGAGTTAAGAAAATACCAGAATACCCAACTGATTTTGTTGGAGGATTTTGGCGGAGAGTCGTTAAAAAAAATTTTGGAACGCCGTAGGTTCTCAATATCAGAAATTCTCCACATCGCCATCCAAATTACCAAGAATTTAGGTGAAATTCATAAACATAATATAATTCACAAAGACATCAATTTATCTAATATTGTCTTGAATGCTGAAACCGGACAATTAAAAATCATTGACTTTGGCTTATCTACCATCCTATCCCAAGAATATCTCAGCCTCAAAAGTCCCAATCTTCTAGAAGGAACCTTAGCTTATATTTCCCCCGAACAAACAGGACGGATGAATCGATTACTCGACTACCGCACCGATTTCTATTCTCTCGGCGTTACTTTCTACGAACTGCTCACCAATCAATTGCCTTTTGAATCAGCAGATGCCCTTGAGTTAGTCCATTGCCATATTGCCAAACAACCAATTTTGCCTCATGAAATCAATCCAGAAATACCCTTAAATTTCTCAGAGATTGTCATCAAGTTAATGGCAAAAATGGCAGAAGATAGATATCAGAGTGCTTGGGGAATAAAGGCAGATTTAGAAACTTGTCTGGATCAATATAGCACTGGTGAAGTCAAAGCTTTTCCCTTGGGAAACCGAGATATTTATCCTCAACTACAACTACCTCAAAAACTGTACGGGAGAGAAGCACAGATAGATTCCTTATTGGCTGCATTCCGGCGCCTAGCTGCTAGAGAAGAGCAAGAAGTAGAGTCAAATAACCCAACCACAACTCAAAAACAAAATTATCCTCAACAAGGACAAACTCAATTCATACTCATTTCTGGAGCTTCTGGCATCGGAAAATCAGCTTTAGTCCAGGAATTGTATAAGCTCATCACTCAAAAACGTGGCTACTTTATTGCAGGTAAATTTGACCAGTTGCAACGCGATATTCCCTATCAAGCTTTAGTCGGTGCCTTCCAAGAATTGGTGCGACAACTACTCACCGAAACTCCAGCGCAATTACAACAGTGTCAAGAAAAGATTCAACGCGCATTAGGAATTAACGGACAAATTATTATTGATGTTATTCCCGAAGTAGAACTGATTATTGGCAAACAGAATCCAGTCCCCGAATTACCGCCAACAGAAGCACAAAATCGGTTTAATTTAGCTTTTCAAAACTTGATTCATGTCTTTTGCGAAAAAGAACATCCCCTTGTCCTATTTCTAGACGACCTTCAGTGGACAGACAGCGCTACGCTGCAATTGCTCCAGTTGATAATGACCAATTTTACTACTCAATATCTGTTTGTAATCGGAGCTTATCGAGATAACGAAGTCAGTGCAACTCATCCTACTATGCTGACTTTATCTGAGATGAAAAAACAGGGAGTAGTAATTAATCATCTCTCCCTTTCACCCTTAAATTTAAACCAGGTTAATGAATTCATTGCGGATACGCTGAAAACTGAGTGCGTCTCTACGCAAAGATTAGCCGAGTTGGTTTGGCAAAAAACACAAGGAAATCCGTTTTTTATCAAAGAGTTTCTGAAGTCACTTTATACAGAGCAATTGCTGAAATTTGATCCGAATGCTGGGGCTTGGTATTGGGATTTCGAGCAAATTATAACGAGGAATATTACTGATAACGTTGTTGAGTTCATGGCAGATAAAATTCAAATTTTATCAGAACCCACACAAAAAGTTTTACGGTTAGCCGCTTGTATTGGCAACAAATTTGATTTGACAACGCTTTCAACCATCAATGAAACTTCTCAAAAAGAAACGGCCAATGAATTATGGGATGCCATTCAAGCGGGATTGATATTACCCGTTGGGGATGAGTACAAATTCCTAAAAACAAACCGAGAGGCGAATGACTTAAACATTACTTATAAATTTGCTCACGATCGCATCCAGCAAGCAGCCTATTCTCTAATTCCCCCAGACTCCAAGCAAGCGGTTCACTGGAAAATCGGGCAACTGTTGTTACAAAATACACCACCACAGAACCTCCAACAAAAGATTTTTGATATTGTCAATCAACTCAACTTCGGTATTGAAGCAATTGACGTTCAGTTACAAAGAGATAAACTTGCTCAATTAAATCTGATTGCTGGCAAAAAAGCGAAGGCATCAGCAGCTTGGAAACCCGCCTGGAATTACTTAAGAATTGGTATAAATTGCTTGAGTGCAGATAGTTGGCTTCGTCAGTATGACCTCACTCTGGCACTTTATGTGGAAACAGTAGAAGCTGCTATCTTGAGTGGTCACGTTGAGGAAATGGAAAAATTGGCTAACCTTGTGCTTCAACAAGCTACTTCGTTGCTGGACAAAGTGAAAGTCTATGAAGTCAAGATTCAAGCCTATACAGCACAAAACAAACCTCTGGAAGCAATAGATACGGCACTTTCAGTATTAAAGCTGTTGGGGATTCGCTTTCCCCAAAAACCAACACAATTCAATATTTTCCTTGAACTGGTGAAGACTAAGTTAAGTTTAGTAGGGAAGCGAATCGAGGACTTAATCGACCTACCAGTGATGACTAATCCTGATAAACTGGCAGCAATGCGTATCCTCTCAACAGTCGTTTCTGCCGCCCATTTTGCAACACCTGAACTCCTGCCGATGATGGTGTTTAAACAGGTAAATTTATCCATCAAATACGGGAATACTTCTGTGTCTTCTTGTGCCTATGCTACTTACGGACTCATTCTGGCTGGAGAAACCGTAGGAGACATTGAGACTGGTTATCAATTTGGGCAACTTGCTCTCTTGTTACTCGATAAGTTTAATACTAAAGAACTCAAATCCCGAACAATATTTATTGTTAATTACTTTGTCAAACATTGGAAAGAACATCTTAGGGAAACTTTAAACCCTTTGCAGAATGCTTACTCGATAGCCCTAGAAACTGGAGACTTAGAATATGCAGCTTATTCAGTTTGCGTATACTGCTACCATTCCTATGTATTGGGGAAGGAATTGGCAACAGTCGAGGCCGAGATGGCAATGTACAGTAATACCCTCAGCCAACTGAAGCAAGAAACATCATATTACTACAACCAACTCAATCGACAGGTTTTATTGAACTTGATGGGACAGGCTGAAGATAAGTGTCTTTTAATTGGTAAAAGCTATGACGAAAGGAAAATGTTACCCTTGCATCTGTCAGCGAAGGCTCAAAATATTTGTCGATCCCTCTATTTTTTTAAGTTCTTTCTCTGCTATATTTTTCAAGACTATCAGCAAGCTATAGAAAATGCTAAATCCGCCGAAAAATATAGCGATAGCGCTGTAGGTACTATTCCTCTGTACCATTTCTATAATTCTTTAGTTTATCTTGCCATCTATTCTGACGCACCCAAGTCCGAGCAAAAACTGATCCTCCAGAAGGTGAAAGCCAACCAGAAAAAGATCAAGAAATGGGCGGAGTTTGCTCCGATGACTCATCTCCATAAATTCTATCTAGTGGAGGCAGAACGATATCGAGTTTTGGGTGAAACCACTCTCGCTATAGACTATTACGATCGCGCCATTGCCTTAGCCAAAGAACATGACTACATCAACGAAGAGGCTTTGGCTAATGAATTGGCTGCCAAGTTTTACTTCGCTTGGGGAAAAGAGCAAGTTGCCCAAGCCTATATGACAAATGCTTACTACTGCTATTTACGTTGGGGTGCTACAGCTAAAATGACAGATTTGAAACGGCAGTATCCAGAACTTTTAAAGCGTTTTACTACAGCCAATATGTCCATAAATTCGCGCAACAGCCTACCTAATACTTCGTCGGGTAGTATTTCAGGTGAAGTCCTGGATTTGGCAGCATTGATGAAAGCATCTGGGGCGATCGCCAGTGAAATTGAGCTGGATAAACTCCTCACGACTTTGATGAAAATCCTGCTGGAAAGCTGCGGCGCACAAACTGGCTATCTAATTTTAGAGTCTCAAGGACAACTAAGAGTCGAAGCGTCAGGCGAGGCTAACTCAAATCAGGTGATGGTTTTGCAATCGACTCCTATAGAAACCTGTCTGCCTTTGTCGATTATTCACTATGTTGAAAGGACTCAGGAAGGACTGATTGAAAGCGATGTTGCCCGTGAAGGCAGATTTACCCAAGATGCTTATATCAAAACATACCAACCTAAGTCGATTCTTTGCGCCCCTCTGCTGAATCAAGGGCAATTAATTGGGATTGTTTACTTGGAAAATAATTTAGCAGATGGCGTTTTTACACCCGATCGCCTGGAACTAATTAAACTATTATCAACACAAGCGGCGATCGCCCTTACCAACGCTAGACTCTACACCCAAGTACAATCCACGCAAAATCGCCTGAATAAATTCCTCAATGCTATTCCCCTGGGCATCTCCGTTCACGACGCCAAAGGACAAATCATCTACACCAATCAAGTTGCACAGCAGTTACTGAATATTCAAGATTTACCCAAAGCCGAAACTCAGCAACTATCACAAACCTATGGCGTTTATCGCGCCGGCACTGGGGAGATATATCCAGTCGAACAGCTACCCCTAGTGCGATCGCTTGGCGGTGAAACCGCGCAGGCGGATGATTTGGAACTGCACCACAGCGACGGGAGCATTTTTGTAGAATCAACGAGTACGCCGATTTTCGATGATACGGGTAATGTAGAATATGCGATCGCAGCTTTTCAAGATATTAGCGATCGCAAACAGGCCGAGATGACGCTGATTGAAAATGTCCGCTTAGAACAGGAAATTAGCGATCGCAAAAAAACAGAAACAGAACTCGAACAAGCAAAAGAAACAGCCGTTGCCGCCAACCTCGCCAAAAGCACTTTCCTTGCCAACATGAGCCACGAATTGCGAACTCCCCTGAACGCCATTCTCGGCTTTTCTCAACTGATGAATCAGGATACAAATCTGTTAAGTGAACAAACAGAAAACCTCAACATTATTCATCGCAGTGGAGAGCATTTATTATCTCTAATTAATCAGGTGCTTGACCTTTCCAAAGTAGAAGCTGGACGCATGACGCTATCAGAAAATAATTTCCACATCCATCACTTCCTAGCTGATATCGAGGATATGTTTGCGTTGAAAGCAAACGATCGAAGCTTACAATTGCGATTTGAATGTGCTGCCGATGTTCCTAAATATATCTGCGCTGATGAAGTCAAATTGCGGCAAGTGCTGATTAACTTGATAAGTAATGCCGTTAAATTTACCTCTTCGGGAAGCGTGTCTGTTGAAGTAAAAAGTAAACAAGCAAACGCCAAAAGTCAACCCAAAACACAAATAACCAACAACCAACAACAAACAACCATTACCTTTCAAGTCAAAGATACGGGACTTGGTATGGCTGCCGACGAACTGGAGAAACTATTCCAACCCTTCGTGCAAACAGCATCCGGTCAAAAAGTGCAGCAAGGAACCGGATTAGGACTGACGATTAGCCGTCAATTTGTCCGCTTGATGGGAGGTGAAATAACAGTCATTAGTCACGGTAAAGTTTTCACCCCTGGAATGCCTCTCAAGGAATTTTTAGAAGACACAACTGGCACAACATTTAGATTTGACATTCCTGTGGGTATCGCTGATGCCAGCGCAAGTCAAAACCAACCCTACAATCGTCGCGTCGTGGCCCTAGCGCCTAACCAACCCCAATATCGCATCCTAGTAGTGGACGATAAAGATGACAATCGGCAACTGTTAATTAAACTCCTCAAACCTCTTGGTTTTGAAGTGGAAGAAGCGAGTAACGGTATTGAAGCGCTTGAAATTTGGGATTCCTACTCACCGCATCTCATCTGGATGGACATGAGAATGCCCGTTATGGATGGTTATGAAGCCACAAAACGCATTAAAGGCACTATTAAAGGTCAAGCTACTGCTGTTATTGCCCTGACAGCTAGCGTGTGGGAAGAAGAAAAGGCAGTTATTTTATCGGCTGGCTGCGATGATTTTGTGCGAAAACCGTTCCACAAAGAAGCCATTTTTGACATCATGGCTAAACATTTGGGTGTCAGTTATATTTATCAGGAACAACAGCCACCGTCTCCCCCTTCTCCTATGACGGGAGAACCGTTAAATTTCACTGATTTATTAGCAGCGATGTCAAAAAAATGGATTGTAAAATTGCATGAAGCAGCTCTTGACGCGGACTCGGAATTAGTGTCTCAACTCCTTAAGGAAATTCCTGAATCTCACGCTTTCGAGCTTCAAACTCTCAGAAATTGGGTGAATAAGTTTCAATTTGAGAAGATTCTGGATTTAACTGAACCCTTGGTTGGTGAATGATGAGACAGCAGATTGCAGGTTTATGAAGTACACGCCCGCGATCGATCCCCCCTAGCCCCCCTTAAGAAGGGGGGGACAAGAGTATTCAAAGTTAACCCCTACTCCCCTTTTTAAGGGGGATTTAGGGGGATCGAGACTTAGCTAAAAGCGATAAATCTCAGGCATTTCAAAGTCCCCCTTAAGGGGGATTTAGGGGGATCGAGACTCAGCTAAAAGCGATAAATCTCAGGCATTTCAAAGTCCCCCTTCTTAAGGGGGATTTAGGGGGATCGAGACTCAGCTAAAAGCGATAAATCTCAGGCATTTCAAAGTCCCCCTTCTTAAGGGGGATTTAGGGGGATCGAGACTCAGCTAAAAGCGAGGTTTCTTGGGTCAGATTGCGTAAGCACTGTTTATCCTATTTGATGCTAGTATGCGGTTGGTTCAGTTCCATCATTGACCTTAATGGCGACTGTTTTAAGTCTGTAAGATCGCGGATAGTAATTGAGCAACCGTCTCCCAATTTAACAGCAGTGAAATAATAGCATTTGCCCAGGTAATCACTTTCTAGATGAACCTCTCCTTCAAGCGATTCTCCAGTCTCAACAACTTCTACTAATAAATCAAACAATCCGGGATTCAATTGATTAAGCAGTTTTTTCATGAGGGGTGCGCCTGCGAGTTCGGTTCGTTTTTTCCCTAAGATTCTGGCAAAGACAGGGTTAACTACCAAGCAGCGAAAATCTTCAATTTCTCCAGCGATATCCCCCCTCACCGCCTGCACCGCGGCTATTCCATCCAGAGATGAGTTTAGCAAATTTGCCAGCATGGTGCGAGATTGGTAGACAATTTCAGCGGTTTGCTGGTGTCGCTCGATTGCTTCTTTAAGCTGGCGTTTTTGACGCCCGATAGTGAGGTGAGTTTCGAGGCGAACTAGCACTTCTTCCGGCTCAAAAGGTTTAGAAATGTAGTCAACTCCCCCTACTTTAAAAGCTTTGACTTTATCAAAAACTTGGTCAAGTGCACTTAAGAAAATAATCGGAATTTCTGAGGTTTTTTCATCGGATTTGAGGGCTTCGCAGACTTGATAGCCGTCCATGTCTGGCATTTTAATATCCAGCAACATAGCATCGGGGGGATGATTGCGAACTGTCCTCAATGCCATCGCACCATTGGTGACGCAGCGAACTTTATACCCATGCTTAGTCAGAATTTCTGTGAGGAAATGCAGATTTTCTGGGAGGTCATCCACAATTAAAATGTTGCCTTTGGGAGTTTCTAATTCATCGATGTCTCTTCCTCCTCCCGCAGTCATCGTCATAGGTTCGACTTTGGCATGGGCGATCGCACTTGTGGTGCTTTGCTTCTCTACCAGAGAGCGGAAGTTATTCTTAGTAACTTTTTCTCCCATTACGTCTGAAAGGCGCTGCCACAGGAGGGCCGCTAAATCTTTGATATGTCCTACGCTGAGGTACAAGCTGTCAGCAATGACACTATAAGTTGCGTTTTCCCAAGCAGCTTTTAAGATTTCTTTTTCAAGCAAACTTAACGTTTTACTGGTCTTGAACTCTAAGGCTGCTTCGATAAATTCTAGGGCTTCTTGAAAAGTCATGTACAAATCCATCTCATCGGGTAAGGTTTTTCCAGTTTTGCACCCTAGTTTTGAGTTATGCACCGTAGTTTTGATTGTAGGCGATTCAGCACCATACTTTGAAGCCGATCCCTGGCGTTAAGTAAGTCGGTGGGGAAAGCTCTAAGAACTATTATCCGACTTTTCCGACTTTACGATCCGACTTTTCCGACTGACAGGGACAGGGTAGGGGAGCCATGATAAAGACATGGAAAAGATACAGCCTCAAAAAAAGAGCAACTGAATCCAATCTTTATCCGCATAAATACTGAGACCACAGTGAGCTAGATGTTTGCGGGATTGGGGTGCAACGAAAAAAGGAACAGAGGAATGTTCCTTCACATTTATCTTTCACCATTTTTTAAATCATGTCAAGTTCTCAATCCGTTATTGCACAAGACATTTGGGGTGGCTGTGAAGATATAGAGAAAGCATTTTGGCAGCTATGGGAACAGAACCGAGATTATCTTTACCGTTGCTGTGTCAAGTGGATGGGGAATACTACTGATGCCGAAGAAGTGCTCAGTCGCGCCATGCTCAAAGCTTGGGATAAATTACCAGACTATGCCGCACAAATCACCAACCTCCGAGCTTGGCTGATTCGCTTAACCCATAATCTATGTATAGATATACACCGAGAACGTCGCCGGAAAGCAATGCAGATCGAGGATATTGAAGAAATAGCTGCTACAGGAAATTCAGCATTTATTTCTGGTTTGGACTCTCCTGAAGAGGCACTTCTGCATCATGAGTTAGGGAAATACATTCGCCGCGCTATTGATACTCTGCCTTCTCGACTGCGCAATCCGTTTATCCTGCGTTACTGCCACCAGATTGCCTATCAAGATATTGCCCAACAACTTGCTCTCTCGCTCAATAACGTTTACAAGCGCATCCAACAGGCACGAGAAATTCTGCAAAAGCGTTTGAGCGGGTATTTGTCAGGGTTGGATGATGCTCTGTTAGATTCCTCCGAGTCTTCTCAAAAGGGGGACGTTGCCTCGATCGCAAATGATTTTACTGTAGGGGTAGTGCCCCCGTGCCTACCCCGTCAAGATTGTGGGCCGATCGCGGTTGGGGCGATCGCGGTTGGGGCGATCGCGGGTGGGGCGATCGCGGGGGGATTGCCCCTACAATCCGACTCGATCGCCCCCATCCCTCAGAACATTGGCGAGACAATTAATTATCAGGTAACAGCAATATGTCTAGAAACACTACACTCCGGGTGGTATCCCTCACTCAGTCCTCTGGGGTGGAACTGAACGCTTACTTGGTTGCAGACTCCAAGCCAACCCGACAAGAGCAGAAGCTGAAAACATTAAGTGAGTACGTGCAGCAGTATCCATCTGGATGGAAGAAACGGTTGGAATTGGCGAATCTGCTGTATGAAATCGGTCATATCGAGCAGGCGGTTGAGGAATATCGCCAAGTGATCGAGCGACAGCAACCACCATCGATCGCCGTCCACTTGCAATTGGCAAAACTCTTGCAGCTTATGGGACGAGAGGTTGAGGCAGTAGCGGTTTATGAAAGTGCCTTGGCCAATGCACGCAATGAGGCGACTCAACAGCATATCAGCGGCTCGATCGCACTCTGTAGAGGTGATACTCAGGCAGCGATACTGGCTTTTGAGTCGGCGGCAACCCTTGAACCTCACAATGCCGCTCACTGGCTGGCGTTGGGGCAGGTGCAGGTGGGGAGAGGCGATGCGGTTGCAGCTTTGCGAGCCTTTGATGCCGTTTTGTCGCTGCACCCGGAGGATATTGTCGCGTCGATCGGCTGCTATGACGCTCTGGTGGCGGGGGGGAATGTGCGGGAAGCGCAGCGACGGTTGAGCAAAGCGCTAGAGGTGGCTCCGAGTGATTTCGGGGTACTCAAACGACTGGCGGATACTCGTTGCCGGATGAGATTGGTATCGGGTGAGGAGGGGAAGCAGACTAAAAAGACGATCGCTTCTGTGCTGCAACTGGCTCCTGATGCGGCGGATGCCCGCGAGTTGCTGGCATATTATCACCTTTTCCGGGGGGAGTCGGCTAACGGGGTTGGGGTGTTGGAACGGTTTACTGAGGAACACCCGAATCATCCTAGGGGTTGGTATTCCTACGGGCGTTACTTGTTCCACACGGGGGAATATCAGAAAGCGGCTGAGGCGATGCTGAAGGCTTATCGTCTGTATCCGCAGGATTGTGAAATTTATCGGGCGTTGTGTGAAATTTTGTCTGTTATCTCTCCCCCAGCCTCTCTAGATCCCCCCCAGCCCCCCTTAAAAAGGGGGGAGCTAGAGCAGGCGAAGTCTTCTAATTGCAAGGGGGAAACTCCTCTGGAAGTCCCCCTTTTTAAGGGGGATTTAGGGGGATCGAACCCTCAAGTAACCCTTACATCAATAGTAGAAGAGATGCTCGATCGTTTTCCCGATCGCTGGAGTGTTTGGACGACGGCGGGGCGGGTGTTGGTGGAAAGTTTTCAGGAAATCGATCGGGGGTGCAGTCTCTCTGCGAAGGGGACGCAACTTGAGCCGCAGTTACCTGATGCTTGGTTTGGTTATGGGCGGGTGTTGGCGCTGGCTCTTAAACACCGGGAGGCGGTGGAGGCTTTGGCGCAAGGATGGCAGTTGTTACCAGAAGATGGGGGTTATCTGCAATCTGTATCTGCTGCGGTGTGGCTGGGGGAAAGTTATGGAGTGTTGGGGGATGAGGTGGCGAGTCGGAAATGGTTGGAAAAGGCTTGTCAGTTCCGGGAATTGATGGAGTTTGACCCAGCTATGGCTGGTTACTGGCAAGGGAGAGCGTTGTTGGGGTTGGGGGATGTGACGGAGGCTGTGGAGGCTTATCGAAGTGCGCTGAGTCGGCGGTTGCTCTACCCTTTTCGCGGGGAGGTTGAGGAGGCTGTGAAACGGCTGAAAGGTAAGAGGCGAAAGGGCGATCGGGCTAAAGCCTAGATCCTTGACTTCTTAGGGAAGTCGGGGATCTGAACCTCTCAGAGTGCATTGAGTTAGGAAAAAACAGCCTCTAACTCGAAAAATTCAGAAATTGACCTCTGGATTCGTCTTATTATAGAGACAAAAATAAAAGTTTGTCTCAACAATAAACAACTCTCAACGGAGCTTAATCATGTTTAAAGTAAGAAGAATCTGGTAGAACCAATATTTTTTCAGCAAAACTACATTTGTAAGCTGATTAAATGTGATTTATAGATGTAGGGTGGGCACTGCTCACCCTACATCTCAAAGGCGAGAATTTCCGCCTCTTAAGAAAGATTTTTCCCATCTGATGACACCAAGGCAAGTTGTAAAGCCTCGCGAACTCGGAATGACTATTCACCGCTTGTATTCCTATTTTGTATAAAGGAGATGTTTAGATGCAGCCTGAATTAATTGATTTCAACTCTAAGGATGTGGATAAATACATTGCCGCATTCAACCAAGCCAAAAACATTGTCTCTAAAGCCTACTCTAGTGCCAACTCTTTACAGACAATGAATAAAGCAAGCGACGCATATAAAGATGTATTAACTGCGTTTAAGCGATTTTGGGGAGATAATAAGCCAGAAATCGTAGCCAAGAAACTTAAATCTTTGAAAGAAGCATTAATCTCTAAGCCAATACAAATCAAATACGATCCAAAAGACACTTCGTCGAAAGCTTATGTATTCTGTAAAGACTGTGCCACAAGTAAAAGCGTAAACTACAACCCTGTCATGCACTTCTGTCAACCGCTCATCGCAGATTACAGTGTACTCGGCACCAACTCTGCTGCTGGAACAATAATCCATGAGTTGTCTCATCTAGTACTTGGGACGGACGACAAGATATACGGAATGAACAGTTGCTCCATCAATCTCTCTGATGTAGACAAACTCGTTAACGCGGATAACTATAAGTACTACTGCGAGTTGTTTCAGCTTGCCCGTTTGTCTCTGATGCCTGAACTAAGTGATTCCTACGATCTCTCACACAAGCCTCCGCGTTGATCAGGAGTGAAGCTAACAAATTCAACAGAATGCTTAATACAGATATTTTCACCTTGTAGCAAACAACCGTGCAACTCGGTGTCAAGCCTTGTCTTATTAATAAAGACAAGGCTTACTTATTTAGACTCATTTAAAAGCACATATTTCTCTAGTTATCAAACTAATATCTAAGATTCACTCAACTGAATTAATTTAAATTTTAAAATAAAATAATTTTAAGTTAAAGTTAATGTAAACCTTACTTGTTTACTTGACAACTCAATTCTATATAGGTTAATCTACAAAAAGATTGAGAAAAAACACCATCAAAAACAATAAATATACTCATCAAACAGGAGGGTAATTATGTTTTACAGACCCTGGCTATAAAATCAACAACTAAATCATCATAATTACATTGTTAAGCTGATGAAATGTGATTAAAAATTGATTTCAACTGGGTACCGATCACCCTGCTTAGTAAGAAGCTATCCAGATTATAACGGTAAAAGTAAAAGTATAAATCGTGCCTGTAGACAAACTCCCATAACTCATGGAACTTATTTGGTTCTTTAAAACCCTCAACAAATACATTGCCTCCTACAAATGGCAATTCATTTTACTCTTTCTCTGCCTAATATTCGACGCAGCATTCGATTCAGTCTTCCGAGCCAGCTTAAAATTTATCATCGATGCCGCCATCGTTCCCCAAAACTATAGTCTTCTGGTTCTAATCCTGTCATTGCTAGTTGTTGGAGCAATTCTATATGCCTGCATCGGTTTGCTAGGAATTTTCCTAGGAGCGCGTTTGGGCATTTTGATAACTAACAATATCCGACACTCTCTATTCCAGCATCTCCAAAGCCTTTCAATGGAGTTTTTTGGGCGACGTTCAGCCGGGGATATTGTCAATTGTCTAATCGCCGATGTCCAAAAGGTGGAAAATGGTGTAATTACAATGGGGCTGACAGTCGTTGTTTTAGAACTGTCTAACTTCCTATTTTCTCTGGTTTTCCTCTTCTTCCTCAACTGGCAATTAGCCCTGCTCAGTTTAATTGGTTTAACTATCTGTACCCTTGCTCCAGCAAAAATTGCCAGCCTTGCCACCGAAGTCGGCTATAAGTTGCTGCAAAAAGAAGGACAGATTGCCAGCGTTGTCGAAGAGAATATCCTCTCGCAAACCGTTGTCAAGATATTCGGGCTGGAAAACCAAATGACTAAGGATTTTTCCACCGATTTGAATGACTTAAAACAGGTTTATGTCCGGGCAACCTTTCTCTCCTACTTAGTGCAGAAAGTCCCCATGATTGGTTTTGTCATGACGCAGCTTATCGTTTTAAGTATTGGTGCAGTGATGACCTACAGGAATATAATTTCTGTAGGAACTCTTACCTCCTTTCAAGTTTTACTGGTAGGTTTGAATCTCAATATACTTGGTTTAACTTCGTCAATACCTGCATTTATTGATGGAGTAGCAGGGCTGCAACGCATCAGCGATATCTTATCAGAAACTCCGGCGATTCAGGATGCACCGGATGCGATTGATTTACCTCACTTTTCCAGTGATATTTACTTTGACGATGTTAGCTTTAGCTACTCCCAAGATAGAGGAGGAGTTAAAAATCTATCCCTAAAGATTCGCCAAGGAGACTTCGCGGTATTTGTGGGTCAAAGTGGAGCAGGCAAAAGTACAATTGTCAACTTGCTGACGCGATTTTATGACCCAGATAAAGGACGCATTCTGTTTGATGGAGTTGATTTGCGTCATGCAACAGTACGCTCCCTCCGTTCTCAAATTGGACTGGTTTCTCAGGATGTAATTCTCTTTAATTGCTCCGTGCGAGAAAACATCCGCATGGGCTATCTAGAAGCCACTGACAAACAAGTCGAAGCCGCAGCCAAAGCCACAGAAATTCACCAATTTATTTTGACCTTACCTCAAGGTTATGACACTACCGTTGGTGACAGGGGCGGACAGCTATCAGGGGGACAACGCCAAAGAATCGCCCTCGCCAGGGCGTTGGTGAGAAATCCAGCAATTCTGATTCTCGATGAAGCCACATCCGCACTTGATCCCGCCACGGAAGCCAAAATCCTCACCACCATCGAGCGTATTACCAAAGAACGCACCGTTATTTTCATCACCCACCGCATGGCTAATGCGTTGCGTGCGGATGTGACTTACGTGATGGAAAACGGCGGCTTGGTGGTGAGTGATTGATACGCAGATTTGACCTGTACTGAATATTTTGGAGTTAAAAATTATGACCGGCACAAATGATTACAAATGGCTCATTCCCTCTTCTCATGGCCTTGGCTCGAAATCTATTGAAGAAGAGAAAGCTCTCTGGGATAAAAACCACGAAGATTATACCAACACCGCTTTCAGCATCACCCAAGACCCCAAAATCTGCAAAAACTTAATCCGTCCAGAGCGTTCTCCCGGCTATGATATTCCCAACTCGCCTGACATCAAAGTCCTAATTCCCGGTTGTGGCTCGGAAATTTATCTTCAGAAAACCTTACTAGAATTTTGCCCCCAAATTGGACAAATCTACTGTACCGATTTTTCCAAAACAGCGATTGAAAAAGCACGAGCAGATTGGGAAAAAGCAGATGGAGATTCCCGACTCAACAATCAGCAAATCGTGTTTGAGGAAGTAGACTCCACGCGAATCACCGAACAAAAACCGGAGTGGAACGATAAATTTGATTACGTCCTCCTCGCAAATTCCGTGGTTTCCAGTGAAGATAAAACCAACCGCCACATGATTCGGGAATTTGGAAAAGTTCTCAAGCCAGGTGGCAAGATATACGGATATTTCCCAACCACCTTATGCTTCTTAGAAATTGCCTATTTTAGTCGCAAACACGCTCACTGTGTTACAGAGGGATTTATCGATGTCTACGGCAATAAAGTTTGGGATGCTGAGTGGCAAACTGCCCAAATTTATTACACTCCGTTGCGGTTAAATCGCATCTTTAAAGAAGCGGGATTAAAACAACTCAGTTTGGAGATGGAGTTTTTGGACTATGAGCCTTTTGTTTCCATGTTTAAAGAGATGATCGACCATGACGACCCGGATATTTTTGTCTGGCATCTTCTAGTCCGTTATGAAAAATCCTAAACGCACTTCGACCAAAGAAACCGGGTTTTTTACCAAATCTCGGGGCTACAACGAACTATTTTCGTAAAAAACCCGGTTTGTTATCCCCCATCCGTAAGTCAAGAAAAAGAAAGGGTGCGATCGCCTGGAAGAGAGACTGACTTACTTTGCTGACAAGTGGCTCAAGTCATCTCGACTATATAAACCACTCGATCGATTTCCGACTCTAATGATGTGGTATCAGGATTAGAGTCATTTTTTTTGGTATCGATAATGCGATCGACTATAAATGCAAAATTTTATTTTTAATTAATCCCAAATAAAATGACGCCCGCAAAAGTTTCCCTTAAGTACAAAAGCACTTCTAGAAAACCTGCGGGCGTCAAAATCAACCAAGCTTAAATCTTAGAACAGACCAAGAGTGAAAGATTTGTCGATCGGGAAAACAGCGCCAATACCCAACCACAGAGTGATTGCTGTTCCCAATAGGAAAACAGTAGTAGCCACAGGGCGACGGAACGGATTTTGAAACTTGTTAACGCCCTCGATGAACGGAATCAAAATCAAACCCAGGGGAACGCCAGCCATGCAAGCAATACCCAACAATTTGTTAGGTAAAACGCGCAGGAGTTGGAACACTGGCCACAAATACCATTCCGGCAGAATTTCTAGCGGAGTAGCAAAAGGATTAGCAGGTTCCCCAACTAAAGCCGGGTCAAGCACAGCCAAACCGACGCACAGAGAAATTGTTCCCATGATTACTACAGGGAAAACATAGAGCAAGTCATTGGGCCAGGCTGGTTCGCCGTAATAGTTGTGGCCCATGCCCTTGGCGAGTTTAGCGCGGAGCGCTGGATCGCTCAAATCCGGTTTTTTGAGAATAGACATAACGACAGTGTTCTCCTTTTGGTTGTTGGCTGTAAATAAATATGATGAGCGATGAATTCTGAATTTTCAACTCAAAACTTAGCGGGGGGCAAAAAAAATATTGCCCCTACAACTCAAAACTTACAACGGGCCTGAGATTCCTTGTTTGCGAATCATCAAGAAGTGAGCCAGCATGAATACTGCAATCAGCCAAGGCAACACAAATGTGTGCAAGCTGTAATAGCGGCTTAATGTGCCTTGACCGACGCTGACGCCGCCACGGAGTAACTCAACCATTAAAGAACCGACAAAGGGGATGGCTTCGGGAACGCCGGAAACGATTTTGACGGCCCAGTAACCAATTTGATCCCAAGGTAGCGAATAGCCGGTCACGCCGAAGGAGACGGTGATGACTGCCAAAATTACTCCTGTAACCCAGGTGAGTTCGCGGGGTTTTTTGAAGCCGCCGGTCAGGTAAACGCGGAAGGTGTGGAGAATCATCATCAGCACCATCATGCTGGCGGACCAGCGATGGATGGAACGAATCAGCCAACCAAAGCTGACTTCATTCATGATGTATTGGACGGATGAAAAAGCTTCTGCTACCGTGGGACGGTAATAGAACGTCATGGCGAAGCCGGTGGCAAACTGGATGATGAAACAAACCAGAGTGATTCCGCCCAAGCAGTAGAAGATATTGACGTGGGGGGGTACGTACTTGGTTGTGATGTCGTCGGCGAGCGCTTGAATTTCCAGGCGTTCGTCAAACCACTGGTAGGTTTTTGATTCGGTGATTTGTTTAGAAAACATGGAGCCAGAATTCCTAAAAGAATATTGCTGTGGTTGAGATTAAGGGCAGCAGCCACAAGGATTTTTGTCGCCCCGCGATCGCCAGTAAGCTTTTACTAGCAACTGACTTTGGCTATTTTTAAATTGGGAGCTGACTGAGGCACTCGATGGTGCGGTCGCTGTTAGCGCTGGGAAACGGAGCCCTAGCTTGCTCCCCTTTGCTGGCGTTGCCCGATCGAATTCCTGACTATGATAAAAAATGTAACATAATAGCCGTGCAGATTTCACGGAGCGATCGCTTTTTCCGTACTTAAAAGACTGGTTCAGCAATCTCAACATTCGCCCAAGCTGTTATGTGGCGAGAACTGAGTTCCAGAAAGCAGTCCGATCCGCCCTGGGGTGTGCGGGGGTGGCGAAATTTCATATCGATCGTAAAACTTCACTTTTTGGGTCGATCGATCTAGAAACAGGGCGATCGGGAGGAGAGCGTGCGATCGTCCGTTTCAACGGCTGCGGTGTCCGATATTATTGCGGTCGATCGAATACGATATCACAATTGGAAAGCAGGCAAACTTTCCCTAAAAACTGATAACTCTGGCAACAAAGGATCGGGAAATGGCGTTATGGGAAAGGGAATTTCTGGAAGAGATGGGATGAATGGAATGTCTCGCGATGGTGGTGTAAACCCTGTCGAAATGAGTTCACAATCTGATAGATTCACATCAGTAATATTTTGAACGTCGGCGATTAAATCTAACCCGACAAGTATCCGAGTTCCCCGTCTCGTACCGTCATCATAGGATTCAAATCGATAAGAGAAGAAGCGAGAAATGTCACCATCTCGAACAAAGCCAACGACTTGAATTTTGTCCCCTTCCCTGCGGTCAAAATCCCGAATAATGGCATGAGCGCCGTCACCGCTATAGAAAAGGTAAGGGCGGGATAACGAACCGAGAACAAATAAGTCGGCTCCACTTTGTCCGATTAAATAATCAATTTGTGCTGTGGTTGATGAAAAGCCGTAACCCAATAATGTGTCATTACCTGGACCGCCAATTATGGTATCGTTACCTTGATTTCCCTGAAGCAAATCGTTGCCTGCATTGCCATTGAGGTAATCATTATCTAAGTCACCCTGCAAGGTGTCGTTACCATTGTCTCCAAACAGGCGATCGTTACCTTTGCCACCAATTTGGAAATCGTTATCGTTGCCACCCAATAAGCGATCGTCCCCATCTTCTCCGAGCAGTATATCATTGCCTGGACCGCCCTCAAGAGAGTCGTTGCCAAACCCTCCCAAGATACTGTCATTATTGTCTTCTCCTCTGAGTAAATCGTCATCTGATCCACCGTTAAGAGTGTCGTTACCGGCACCTCCTTCAAGTTTGTCATTGCCTTCGCCACCCCTCAGATTGTCGTTACCAAAGCTACCAAGAAGGCGATCGCTACCGACTCCACCTGCGAGATTATCATTTCCCGTTCCGCCATCTAAAGTATCGTTGCCGGCGAAACCAGATAAAATATCATCCCCTCCAAGTCCGCACAGGGAATCATCGTCAATGCCACCTACTAGGAAATTATCGAAATTGTCACCGCAGATAACTACCATACAATTGTCCTCCTGAAAGCTATTTCATGATTTTTAATTTCAAGGCAAGAAGGAAGTTCAGTAACGGATTGTAATTAATATAACGAAGGTCATTCGATTTTAGAGGTTGCCGCGAGCTTTTTCAGAGAAACTTACCCTACTTGAATGGGAGTTCGATCGCAACTAGATCAATTTTAACTGAAATCGGCGATGGTAATTTGGTTGGCTGATACTCCATTGAGAGTAGCTAAAATTTGGTTAGTTGCCGTCAGTCGAATTAAGGTTGAATTGTTGCTAGGGATAATAGACAGTTGCGAAAAACTTAAATTTTCAGCAAGTGCGATGAAGTCGATGCCGTCGGCAAAATCGACAATCATATCGCTGCCAGAATTGGCGGAAATTAAGAAGCGATCTCCCCCATTTCCCCCAATTAAACTGTCATCTCCATTTTCACCGTTCAGGAAATCGTCGCCGTTACCGCCTAACAAAATATCGCCAGCTTTGCCGCCGTAAAGACTGTCATTGCCTTCACCTCCAGTCAGGCTATCTTGACCGCGATTGCCAAACAGAATATCTTCGCCATTATTGCCGAACAAACTATCGATTCCTTTACCTCCATAAAGCGTGTCATCGCCGTCACCTCCGTCGAGGAAATCATTGCCTTGATTTCCGTGTATCCAGTCATTACCGCCTAAACCGGTGAGAGTATCGCTGCCGCGTTTGCCGCTGATGGTATCACTGCCGCTGTCGCCAGAAAGGCTGTCATCGCCGTCAGTACCGATGAGATTCGAGTTAGCTGCGATCGCATCTATTTCTCCTGCAATCACGGGAACGGCAGGCACTTCTGGTAAAGTAGTTTGTTGGATTTTGGTATCTAACGCAATACCAGTATTTTCGGCAACAACTTGGGCGATCGATTTTGTACCGGCACCGACGGCTTTTAAATCGGCAGAAGTGTTGCCGAGGGCTACTTTTTGCACGCGGGCAATTTCTCGGTTAATTGAAACTGTTGCGGTGTTGGATACAACTTGGTCAATGCGCTGATTTGCTGCGGCTATTACCTTAGCTGCATCGGGGGCAATTTGCGATAATTGCTGGGCGTTAAAAGTCGAGTCAAACTGTTGTGCAATAGTTATAGATTGCCGGACGATCGACTGTAATTGAGAGGCATCGTTAAGATTGAGAATTGTACCCGATTGAATTTGAGAAGAAATCGCACTTACAACTGCTTTCACCGTATCGGTATTGTCCAGAATCGACCCACCGTCTAGGAAAGCAGCAGTTTGGGTAATGAAGTTTTGTACTTTGACCATTGCAGTCAAAGTTTCTAACCCGCCCGCGATCGCATTTTCGGTAGCTGCGATCGGATCTAAGCTAGTAATGTCAACATTCGCGGGAATGGAAAGCGCAGATTTGACGAGAGATTCGGCGCGATCGCTGTCAATTCCTTTGTCAATTAAATCCGCTACTAAACTCGTTAACAGCGTGACAACCGTAGCGTATGGCGGCGCAGTAACGGGCGTTTCTAAAGGCAAATTCGTAGCAGTATCAATGCCGCCGAAAGCAACAATATTGCCTTCTTCTGGATCGAGCTCGCCATTTTGATTTTTATCGAAAACATTGGAATCGAGATCGAGGTCGTATTCGCCGTTATCGCCAGTAGTAGCAGAAGGTTCACTAGCATCAAGAACTCCATTTTTGTTAGCGTCAAAAAACACCGTAGCGCCAGCAATATAACCGTCAATTACAAAACCGCCAAGGGCATAACTCTTGAACCGAATAATTTCGCTGACCCTCGCGCCAGATTCATCAGTTCCCGTCACTTTCAGCCAATAGTTGAACGAGTCGGGACGCCTCGATCCTAAATTAATCGTGCGAGTTGCAGAATTAAAAGTCAGCCAGGAAGGTAAAAGAATTTCTGGAAAACTTGAACCCGCGATCGGCTTGCGATAGGAACCGCCATTAAGATCGGTTTCCCAGGTAAATGCAGAGGAACTTAAATCGCTAAAATTTGCCAGGGCGATCGCATAATTAATGCTGTCACCCGGATCGGGATCGGTGTCAGTATTGGCAGCTAAAGTAAAGGTATTTCCCGCCTGAGAAAAACCCAGCGCCGCGCTTTGGGAAAACACCGAACGATTCACAACTGGCGGACGGTTGAAAGCCTTGCGAAGATTTAAACGTCCTCCCGTAGCAGTCCTTCCTGCAAGTGAAGGAAGCCGGTCAACATTTGACAGAAGAGAATTTTTCAGTTGAGTGACAGTCAGAGTCGGATCGTGAGCTAATAGCAGTGCCGCCGCACCTGCTACATGGGGTGCAGCCATTGAAGTTCCGTCATAGACAGCGTAGTTATTACCGGGAACCGTGCTCAAAATGCTGCTTCCGGGTGCACCTAAATCTACGGTAGTAGCCCCAAAATTAGAGGAGATCCATAAACCATCATTACGGTTAGTTGCTGCAACAGAGATGACATTGGGCAAATCGAAGCTGGCGGGGTAAAAGGGATTGGTGTCATTATCATTAGCACTGTTACCTGCTGCTGCGACGAAAAGAACTCCTGCATCATTGGCATCTGCGATCGCATCATACCGAACATCCCTACGCGGGTCGAAATCAGAAGGACGAGAACCGCCGGCACTGTAGTTGATTGCGTCCGCGCCCTTATCAGTAGCGTAGCGGATGGCTCTGGCAGTATTGGCTACCGAACCCGTGCCTACCGCATCGGTAAATTTCAAAGGCATGAGCCGGACACTTTGATTTACGCCTGTAACGCCAAGAGCGTTATTACCAACGGCTCCCACTGTGCCGGCAACGTGACTGCCGTGACCGTTGTCATCCATCGGATCGCTGTCGTTGTTAGCAAAGTCGTAGCCGCGAACATCATCTGTGTAGCCGTTGCCATCATCATCAATACCATTGCCGGCAATTTCCCCGGAGTTAGTCCACATATTGGCAGCCAAATCTTCATGATTGTAGTCCACGCCACTGTCCACAACGGCGACGATGACTCTGCTGCTACCTGTTGCGGTGTCCCAAGCTTCCGGCGCATCAATATCGGCATCTGAGGTTCCGCCACTGACTCCTGTATTATTCAAACCCCAAAGTTCGCTGAACAGGGCATCATTGGGCACTGCGTTGATAGATTCCAGATAATTCAGTTGCACGGCTTCTATTCTGGGCTCTGAAGCTAAGTTTTTCTGAACTTGCAACAAGTCTGCATCAGTTGCAAACTTGACGACTCGCCACCGATCTAATCGGCGAGGTTTTGAGCTTAACTGTTCGGTTGGGGGTACTAGATTTTCAATTTCGATCGCTCCATTAACCTGAAAAGCACTCTGGATTGCTTCGTTCCCTGCACCTAGTTTCAATTTGACCAACAGTTCGCCCGGTTTATATGCTATGCCAGTTGCGCGATCGATCGGAAATTCTGAATTGTTGCTGCGATTATTCGTGCTGGTAACGATCGCATCTGCTGCATTTAAACCGGAATAATTGCGATCGTTGCTGACAGCAGGTTTGGTAACAATGCTGTAAGTTTTATCACCGTCAACAACCTTGTCATCAACACCAGTTACCGTCACCGTTTGCGTTTGATTCCAATTAGCAAAGTTGAAGTTCAGCGAGGGTGGAGAAATTCTGCCTTCTGCTGGATTGGAACTTTCTAAATCAATTCTGACATCAGCAGTTGGCGGAGTATTTAGTTTCACTGTAAATGTTGCTTTACCTCCCGCTTCTGTGGTGACTAATCCTGATGTCGGATCGACAGTAATGCCAGCAGGTATCGTCGGAGGCATGATTACCGGTAGCACCGACGGTGTTGGTGTTGGTGTTGGTGTTGGTGTTGGTGTTGGTGTTGGCGTCGGTGGAGTTGGTGGAGTTGGTGGAGTTGGTGGAGTTGGTGGAGTTGGTGGAGTTGGAGTTGCCGGAGTTGCCGGAGTTGGTGTTGGTGGAGTTGGTGGAGTTGGTGGAGTTGGTGGAGTTGGTGGA